>RFTR01000048.1 GCA_009923345.1 Betaproteobacteria bacterium | reverse complement strand
AATTGGTTCATGCGTTGGTGCAGACGGTCGTTCTCGAACACCAGAGCGTCGCCCACCATGACGCGGCACATTCCAGGGTTCTTTTCGCCGAACTGCAAAAGCACGGTCACCATATGCGCCGCCTTTTGGGCGCCATCGCCTTCTTTGTCGGCAATTTGGTTGATCAACGTAAAAACCGCTTGCTCGATAAAGTCGATCAAGCCTTCAAACATTTGGGCTTTGCTAGCAAAGTGGCGGTACAAAGCCGCCTCGCTCACGCCTAGTTTGGAAGCCAACAATGCAGTGGTCACCCGTTCTGCGCCAGGTTGTTCGAGCATTTGCGCCAGCGTTTGCAAAATTTGCGTACGGCGCTCGCCGGGCTTCATACGCTGGCGTTTCGAGGTGTCTGCTTCTAATGCAGAAGTTGCGCCGTTAGCGGCTTGCTGGTTAGACGATGGATCTTGCGCGTCAGACATATCAAGTGCGCGCGGGGCTTCGCGCGAGAGTTAGTGCGAACGTATCATGGTACCGAAAGCTTGTTCGGTCAAGACCTCGAGCAACATGGCGTGGGGTACGCGTCCGTCAATAATGTGCACCGCATTCACGCCACTTTTTGCGGCGTCCAAGGCGCCAGCAATTTTGGGGATCATGCCACCGCTGATGGTACCGTCTGCGCACAATTCGTCAATTTCGCGAGGGGTGAGTTCTGTTAGCAAGTCTCCGGCTTTGTTCAAAACACCGCGGATATTGGTGAGCATCAACAATTTTTCTGCCTGCAACACGGTTGCCAACTTGGCAGCGACCACATCGGCGTTGATGTTGTAGCTCTCGTTGTTCTCGCCAAAGCCGATGGGGCTGACCACGGGAATGAATGCGTCGTCTTGCAAGGCCTTCACCACGCTGGGGTCGATGCTGACAATGTCACCCACCTGCCCCACGTCGTATTCTTTGTTCGGGTCGTGGCTGTCATGCACCACCAATTTGCGGGCGCGGATCATGGCGCCGTCTCTTCCGGTCAAGCCAACCGCCTTACCGCCGGCTTGGTTAATCAGGCCGACGATGTCTTGTTGCACTTCGCCTCCCAAAACCCACTCCACGACTTCCATGGTTTCTGCGTCGGTCACGCGCATACCTTCGATGAACTCGCCTTTTTTGCCCAAGCGTTGCAAGAGGCCCTCAATTTGGGGGCCTCCGCCGTGAACGACCACCGGGTTCATGCCCACGAGCTTGAGCAACACCACGTCTTCGGCAAACGCTTTTTGCAAAGCGGGGTCGGTCATAGCGTTGCCGCCGTATTTGATGACCAAGGTTTTGCCGTGGAACTTACGAATGTACGGCAGTGCTTGCGCGAGGATTTCTGCAGAGTTGAGCGTGCTCATGGGTGCCCTGTTGGCTTAAAGACTTGGTCAATATTAGTCTATGTGCTCAGCGGGTACAGGTGGTGTTGGCTCCACATTGGCAAGTGGCCCTAAGACCTTCTCGCGCACCATTTCGCGCAGCATTTTTTTCTCTTGGAAGCTCAAAGCGCGCTCTAACACTTTGCGCACGCCTAACAACAACTGGCGATCCACTTCTTGGGGAATACCGCGGGTGTTGTGCAACTCTTCACGCAGTTCTTCGCGTAAATCTTCGGGTTCTTCGTCCCACCAGGTCTGAATGACGGTGGTCAGTTGCTCGCGCAATTGCTCTGGATCCACCGGCGCCTTGGGCTCGCCGCCATGGCGGGGCTTAGCACCTTGGCGTGAAGCCTCTTCGCTCAAGACGACGCGGTGGTCAGCTTGCGACAGCAAACGCGCCCAACCTGGGTCGTCGCGATTAAGTTGGCTCATATTGCGGGCGGCTTCGTCGGCTAACAAATGCACGACCACGCCATGCAACTGGGCTTCGTCGATGATGCTGAGCAAGCGCTCGTCGTCACTGCCGATCAACAAATGCTCACAGGCCTCGCGCTCAGCAAGGCGCTTCATGTCTGCGCCCATCGCGCGCAACATGGACAAACCACCGTCTTGGCCATGGGGCAACACAGCGCGGGTGACTTGGGCGTCGACCGCTTGGTCGTCGGGTGTGTCGGTGTACCAATAAATGCGGCGCAAGTTGACGTCTAGGCCATGGTTGGCAGTGGCGCTGCCAAGCAAGGCTTGGAGGTGCGGACGCACTGCCTCTTGGCTGCCGTCGGTATTACCTTGTAGCCACGCTAAAAAACGGGCATCAATGAGTGCGATACAAGATTCGGCGGCGCCATGCGACGCGCCACGCTGTGAGTTTTGACGTTTCATGAAATAAAAAGAAAGAGTAAGTGAATAAAAAATGTTGGTGGCCAAGCTAATAGTGCTTGGGCGCCAACAGCCGTTATTTTAAAGGCTTGCGCAGCCCTGCAGACGATAATTACTCAAATTCTTAGTAACTCCCACTTTTCCTAGCTTTTTTGGCATGACTCTTCCCATTTTGATCACTGGCGGACTTGGCTTTATCGGCTCGCATACCGCAGTGGTATTGGCCGAAGCGGGTGTGCCGATCGTGATTTTGGACAACCAGAGTAATAGCAGCCCTAAAGTGCTAGCCAGATTGGCGAAGTTGGATGTGCATCCGCTGGAATATATGCATGCCGATGTGCGCGACACGCAAGCCTTGGACGCATTGTTTGGTCGCCACAAATTTGGCGGGGTCATCCACTTTGCTGGACTCAAAGCGGTGGGTGAATCGGTAGCGCAACCACTACGTTACCTAGACAACAACGTCTCAGGCACTATCCATTTGTTACAAGCAATGGAACGTGCGCAAGTGCGGCGTATCGTGTTTAGCTCGTCTGCCACGGTGTATGGCGACCCTGCCGTGGTGCCCATTCCTGAAACTGCCCCGCTAACCGCCACGAACCCCTACGGTCGCAGCAAACTCATGTGCGAAGACGCGTTGCGCGAATTATTTGCGGCAGACCCACGCTGGCAGATTGCCATATTGCGTTACTTCAACCCCGTGGGAGCGCATGAGAGCGGCTTGATTGGCGAGTCGCCCAATGGCGCGCCCAACAACCTTATGCCCTACATCACGCAAGTCGCTTCGGGGCAACGCGAATATCTGCAAATTTTTGGTAACGACTATCCAACGCCAGATGGCACGGGGGTGCGCGACTACTTACATGTGATGGATTTGGCGCAAGGCCATTTGGCGGCTTTGCGTGCTTTGGCTTTAGACGCTCCTAAATTGCTTACTGTTAATTTAGGGACTGGTCAGGGTGTCAGCGTGCTGGAGATGATGAACACCTTTGCGCGGGTCAATGGCGTTCAGATTCCCCATCGGTTTGTGCCGCGTCGGGCCGGCGATGTGGCGCAATGTTTGGCTGATCCGCAGCTGGCTAAGCAAGTGCTTAATTGGCAAACCGAGCTTTCACTAGAAAGTATGTGTCGGGATGCTTGGCGGTGGCAGGTGATGAACCCTCAAGGATTTGATACGCCTCTGTAATGATGTGTATTTACAACAAAAATTTATACTGAAGCCATGCGCATCACTCCAATTGAACAAGAGGTCATCAAGCGAGCAGCACAAGAATGTTTTGATGCGGCCGTAGTTGTTCGTCTTTTTGGTTCACGCGTAGATGATTCAAAAAAAGGGGGTGATATTGATTTATTCGTCCAAACATCGCTAGTTGACGTCGCGGAGATTTCGAAAGCACACACGCGATTCTTAGCCAAACTCTATGCTGAACTGGGGGAGCAAAAAATTGATGTGGTCATTGACTACCCCAGTCGCACAGTCCAATTACCCATCTTTGCGATAGCTCTTGAACAAGGAATCATTCTGTGACACAACCTTCTCAATTCATCTTGCAAGAGGCTTGGCGGCAATGCGAGAGGCATTTGCACCATTTGAAACATGCGTTGGGGTCGTTGACTTTACCGATCACAGCCTCTAGTTTGTCGACGATGAATGATGAAACAGTTCAAGATTGGGACCAGTTTGTGCTTCGCTACACCAAGCTGCAAGACGCTATTGGCTCGAGGCTGTTTCCTGCTGTATTGACCATATTGCAGGAACCATATGAAGACAAACCGATGATCGACAAACTCAACCGACTCGAAAAGTTAGGTTATTTGAAGAGCGTTGATCAATGGAATCAATTGCGCATTGTCCGTAATCACTTTGCTCATGACTATCCTAGTGATGACGCTCTCAAAGCAGCTTATTTGAACGATGCAGTGCGTGCCGTTCCAACGCTAGAGGGTTTACTTGAAAAAATTCGCCCATTAGTCGATTAGTAGCTTTTTAACAATATGAAACAAAAAGACGACGCCACGCTGTCTTTATTTGGCGATGAACTCTCGGCATCCGATTTGCAGGATGTAGATGTATCTCGCAAAAAAATACCAAATATTCAGGCTGAGGAAGTTATCCCTGTCGTTCCACCTTCTGATATCAAAGTTGAACCAACTCTTATAGAAGTTGCAACTCCATCGCCAATAAATTTAGCACCAACCAAACCCCGCACCAATTCCCCCTGGGCCGCCGTCATTGCATCCCAGCAAAAAGTCAAACCCCATGTCATGCTCGTCATCACCAAAGGCGAAGCAGGTGGTGCGCAGAGCCATGTGTTTGCTTTGTGCGAAGCGCTATTGGCGCAGGTGCGATTCACTGTGGTGATAGGCGGAGACGATGCACCCTCTTGGTTGGGCGACCAACTCAAGGGCTTGGGCATCCAAGTGCTGGCTTTGCCTGCATTACAAGAAACGCTCTTGCCTTGGCGTGTGTGGCCAGCATTGCAAGGCTTGGTGGAGTTGATCTACACGCACGCACCTGACGTCGTGCATGCACACAGCGCGATGGCCGGCTTGGTGGCGCGGATGACGCGTGTGAAGTTAGACATACCGGTGTTGTACACCGTCCATGGCTTTGGTTTCAAACCGCAAGTGCCTTGGGTGCGTCGCCAGATGGCGAGCTTTGCGGAGCGGGCTTTAGATGGTGTGCGTATCACAGCACGAACGTGAACTGGCTTATCAATTGCCGATTGCGCATGAACGCGTGCACGTGATTCCTAATGGCATCGCGCATTTAAGAGCGCCGCTAGAAACTACTTGGCATGACATCCCACACCTCATCATGGTGGCGCGGATGAAATCGCCTAAAAGACATGATTTGTTATTACTTGCGTTGGCACAGGTGCGTGACAAACTAGGGTTTGAGTTGCCTTTGACGCTGGTAGGTGATGGCCCTTTGCGTGCGCAAAATGCAACTCTTGCGGAGCAACTCGGTCTTCAAAAAGTGACATGGACTGGTGAAGTTACGTATGTCGCACCTTTGCTCGCGCAACGTGATGTGCTGGTATTGCTGTCCGACCACGAAGGCATGCCGATCACAGTGCTCGAGGCGATGCGTGCGGGCCTGACGATTGTGGCGAGCGATTTGCCTGGTATTCGCGAACAAGTGATTGCGGGACAAGAAGCGCTCTTGGTCACTAACTCGGTGGACGCAGTTGCCGAACAACTTGTTCGCTTGGCGCAAGAGCCTTATTTGCGTAAACGTTTGGGTAAAGCGGCGCAACAAGCATTTGAAAGTGCATTCACTGTGGAGCGAATGGCACAACGCGTGCTGTTTTTGTATCAGCAATGCATAGAAGAATCAGAGGCTGACAAATTAGCGCGTAATGCCAATCCATTATTTGACAAAGACTTCAGTACTGCATCGCAAATTGGCTCAAAACTGGTTTCCGCCACCGTTCGTCGTCGCGATGCATTACAAAGCTGGGCGTTATGGGGCGCATGGCTCGCTATTCCAAGTTGGATTGCAGCGCAATTGCTACAAGACGCAGGCTTGGTCACTTACCAATTTGGGCTCACGTTGCTTTGGTGTGTATTGCCTTATGCAGTGGCTGCGCACCTGCTGATGCGTGCGTCGCATTTGCCGGTTGCAGAGCGCAGTGGCGTGTTATGGGTGTCAGTGGCTGCTCCATTTCTGCTTACGCCACTTGGGTTTGCTTTGCTACAACAAGCGTATTCGCGTGCGGCAGTTATCTGGGCATTTGCCTTGACTGCGGCTTGGTTAGCTTGGGGTTATCGACGTTATGTGAAACACCGTGCTTTACGTCTGGTGTATTGGGATGCTGAGGTGCCAGCGCAACTTGCTAGTTATTTATCGCCGGAGGATATTGACCCGCTTGGTCTGCAACTTTTACCTTGGCGTCCGTTCCCTTCGCAAGAAACTGACACCAAAAATCTATTACCCGCGTGTGATGGCATCGTTCTAAACCGCCATGTTCTCGTGGACGATGCCCGCACCCGCTTGCTAGGACAACTCAAAATGCAACATCTTCGCTTGTACAGCGTAGAGGCCGTTGCTGAATTGGTGAGTGGTCGTAAAACTCTGCCCCAGCTGGGTGACAACCTCTGGGAGATCGACAACGACCCGGGCTACGACCGCATCAAGCGCTTGTTAGATGTGTGTGTGTTGCTCGCGCTAACACCTCTGTGGTTACCAATCGCCACCGCCATTGCAGCGGCTGTTCGTTTTGATTCCAAAGGTCCGGCGCTTTTCACGCAAGAGCGGGTTGGGCGCAATGGCAAAGTGTTTAAGTTGTTTAAATTTCGCAGCATGGTGCATGGATTACAAGCGCCTGGTGTGCACTTTGCGCAGGCGGAAGATCCGCGGATCACACGCGTAGGGCGTGTGTTGCGTCGCACTCGCCTGGATGAGTTGCCGCAGTTGTGGAATGTGATGCGAGGCGAGATGAGTTTGATCGGCCCGCGTCCTGAGCAAGTGCCGTTTGTGCGGGAGTTTGCTGGCACCATTCCTAGTTACCCCTACCGTCATTTGGTGCGCCCAGGTTTGACGGGGTGGGCGCAGGTGCAACAAGGGTACGCAGACAGCGCAGACAGCACGCGTATCAAACTCAGTTATGACTTGTATTACGTTGCGCATTATTCACTGGCACTGGATTTGTTGATTGCTGCGAAGACTTGCAAGATTGTTTGGACTGGGTTTGGGGCTCGTTGATTTAATTATTCACGCAAGCCTCAAAATCTTTCATTAATAGACACCCCCATGTCTTTAACCCACCCAGTTCGTGTTCTGTTGCTACAAGATCCTGTAACTAGTAATAACTGGGGTGGCGTGCAAACCATGACTCAAACTTTGCAACTTGCATTGCAAGAGCAAGGGTTTGAAGTGACTGCGTTGCCTTGGCAACAAACTAAGTTTGTCGATTTACTTTATGAATCGCGACACAGCGATGTTTTGGTGGCCTCTCATAATTTTGGTCCGACTTATTGTGGCGTTGCGCTCAAAACTTTGACGCACAAACCCTTGGTTAGTTGGGTGCATGGACCGTTGCTTGAAGTTTTGCAGATGTCAAAAGCTTCTTTGTGGAAACGACGGTGGTTGAAGCACGTGTATGGCTACGTGGATCGGTTTGTTTGTGTTTCGCAAACGACTGAACATTCGTTGCTTGGGTTTTTATTAGGTGCTCGCGCTCAAAGTAACGACAGCAATAACAGAGGAAACTCCTCTTCCACTTCTAGCGGTAAAACTCCACGTACAGAAGTCATTCCAAATGCTCTGACACCTTTGACCGTGAATGTAGATTCTTTCGTTTCTGATGTGAACACAACATCTTCGACAAATTTTTCTATCGGCTACATAGGTCGCCTGTCTCAAGAAAAACGTCCGCACTTGTTATTAGAGGCATTGCGCGCTCTTCCTGATGATGCGCATCTCTGCATTGTTGGGGATGGTGTCTTGCGGCCAGAGCTAGAGGATGCGGGGAAAGATTTAATGGCTAATGGCCGGCTGAAGTTTTTGGGTCGCCAAGTTAGTAACCAAAATTTGTACACCCCCTATCAAGTTACGTTACTAACCTCGAAGTACGAAGGCTGCCCCATGACTGCATTGGAATCGCTAGCTTGTGGTGCTCCATGTGTGGCCTTGCCTATTCCAGCAATGCGTGAGTTATTTGCGCTGGATGCGCCCTATTTGTTGGCGCATGATGAAACGCCGCAAGCACTGGCAATTGCTGTCTTGAATCTAATGCGATTGCCTAAGGAACAAGTTCAAAAGGATATCGCGCGGATTACTTCAAAACATTCACTGCCGCAATTTGGTCACAGTTGGCGCATAGCTATACAGAGCTCAATAAATTAGTATAAAATAACTACTTTTAGATTAAATTCCTACCGCCTAGATTAAAAATCACGTTTAATGTATATTTAAATGTATATTTAATATGGCGAAGGGGATTTCATGGAGCACTTATTGACCAATTTAACGGCATCATTGACCGAGTTGCGCGAGCCTAGCAAAGTCCTTGCGCGCGCGGGTAATCGTCCTGTTGCCATCCTTAATCGCAACGAGGCGATAGGTTATTTTGTTCCCAAAAGCGCTGTCACATCGGCAGATATCAAAGTTGCTTCTACTGAAGAAGTCAACGCCACACTCAATACTCACTTGGCAGAAATTGGCCACGTACTGGACTACCTTAAAGATAAATGATTTCGTCTTTCGTTTTGCTTGAGGTGGACGGCGTCATGGCCATACATGCGCGGGTTTTATTGCCAAATGAACTGCCCGGCATGGCAAAAGACAAATCGCTAAGTGCAGTTCTCGAAAAAGTACACAACCGGCTTATCTATGGCTTCATCCATGATGTTTTTGATTTAGTAGCGTGCTACGGAGCATTTATCGCAAAAGGACACTGCTTTATAGATGCCAATAAAAGAACCGCCGCCGCCGCCGTTTTTATTGGCTTACGTCTTAATGGGATAAGCCTAACGTTTAAAGATATCGCATTAGGTCAATGGATTATTGATCTGGTGAATGATCATCAAACAGAGATTGATTTTTCTCACTGGTTGAGGCAACTGCACAACCAAAATCAATCCATCAGACTCACCTGACAGTCTGCTTGATGGCATTCGCCGGCAAGCCAATAAAGTAGATGCTCCCTATCAATCGCCAATGAAAGCCTGGTTGACAGAAAAACTACGAGTTACAGCAAAGGGACTTTATTGACACAGACTTTAAGCGTATCTACAATGTAGACACGTTAATGGGGAGAAATACATGGAAGCTGTCATTCGCAAATGGGGTAATAGTCCGGCACTGCGCCTTTCCAGTGCGGTTCTGAGAGATGCGGGCTACCAAATAGAACAGAAGGTTGAGCTGGTTGTTTCTCGCGGTCGCATCATCATTCAACCTTCAAAAAAAATTGAGTACGACCTGAGCCAACTTGTTAACGGTATCAATGCTAAAAACTCACACGGAGAGACTGATTTTGGCAAACCAGTTGGCAAAGAGGCTTTTTAATGGCGGCCTCATACGTCCCAGATACTGGTGAAGTTGTTTGGCTAGATTTTGACCCTCAAGCCGGACACGAACAAGCAGGACATCGGCCAGCGCTAGTCATTAGCCCGTCCACCTATAACGGCAAAACCAAATTGATGGTTTGTTGTCCCATGACCACCAAAATCAAAGGGCATCCTTTTGAGGTAATTACACAGGTAGATGGGGTTGATTGTGCAGTGCTCACTGATCAGCTGAAATCCTTGGACTGGAAAATTCGACGTGCCAAGAAAAAAGCAGTTGTGTCATTTGAAACCATGCTTCACGTCAAGGCTAAAGTGAAGGCTCTATTACAAATTGCGTAAACCTTGCTTTACCCAACTTGCTTGCGATTGAAACATGCCCATCCACTTCATCCGCAACGGCCCCTCTTACTTGCCTGAGATCGACGCCTACTGCGCATACATCCACTCTCGCGGCCATCAAACCATGGTGCACGACAGTAGCCACGCCGTGCCCACAAGTGCATCAGTCGTCTGGTGGTTTTGCGGACGTGTACCACTGCGCGAAGCGCACCGATTGCGCGGTGCATTTCAAATCCATGAATACGCTTCTGCATCTATCCCTCCCTATGCTTGGGCCAAAGACCAAGTAAAACACTGGACGCAACCGCGGCCTGATTACCGGATATTTCAAAACGGCTGGGTACGTGAACGCATGGGTTTTGCAGACGGTGTGCCACATGCCTTGCGTGATATGGGCGTAGCAGAACATTTCTTCGAAGCACCTCAACACACACCTGCACCTGAATTCGATTTGGTCTACTTGGGCGAGATGTCGCGTCTTTTGGCGTTTACCCCTGTCTTACAAGCGATACATACAGCTGGTCGCTCTCTATTGCTGGTGGGTGAGGTACCCGCAGAATTGCAAGCGCATTTACCTGCCAACGTGACATGCACAGGTCGCGTAGACCACGCGCAAGTCCCTCATCATTTGCGCCGCGCTCGCTTTGGTTTGAACTTGGTTCCCAACGCCACACCCTTTCAGCAACAAACTTCCACCAAAGTTCTGGAATATTGCGCGGTGGGTTTGCGCGTGGTGAGCAATGCTTACCCTTGGGTGCGTTACTTCATGGCGCAGCACAAGGCGAACTTTTATTTGCTTAACGATGATGCGCCATCGCTGGCTACTAGTTTTGGTGAAGCTTTAGATGCCTACCCTTATGAAGTACCTGATGTTCGTGCACTGGCTTGGCCACACGTGCTCGACACCTTACCTTTGTGGCGCACGATATTGCGATGAACATTACTAGCAAAATTGTTGCACTATCCAGCGCTGTAGCGTTTGCGTTGCAAATCGCTTTGGCATTGCTGATGTTGCGCTACTTCTCTCCAGAAGAAGTGGGCATGTTTTCTGTGATCAGTCAAATTGGTTTTTTTTGGACCACTTTAGCTCTCGCGCAAACGCCATTGCGATTGCTAGTGAACCATGGCGCCTCTGTTTTTGATGATGCACGCCACGCTTGGACCTCCAGCATGCAACGTTTTGTGTGGCTATCACCTGTTGCTGCGCTGGCTGTTTGGTGGAGTGGCTTGTCATTTGTTAACGCACTGTTGTGGGCGCTCTTTTTGTCACTGTTTCAATTGACATGGATGCTC
>RFTR01000047.1 GCA_009923345.1 Betaproteobacteria bacterium | reverse complement strand
AGTTTTGCACCGCCAGTCGGCGATACGCAATTTGCCCGTTGTGATGTGCTCGAGAACTTGCCCGTGCGGGTCGCGGGCCGTCAAATTGCACACTTCAATCTATCGCATTGCCAAGACTGGCAGGGGTATGGCAAATGAGTGCGGTAGTGGCTGTCATGGGACTTTTGCTGGCCATTGGTTTGCAAGTCACCCAGGTGCAGCAAACGCCATTGTTTATCGTGGTCAATGCCTTGACGGTCTTGAACCCGCAATGGTGGGCAGGCTTGACATTTTTAGGCGATACCGCAGTCACGTTGTGTGTGATGGCGCCTCTATTGCTTATGCGTCCAACGATGTGGGTGGGCGTATTAGCCGCTATTCCTGTTGGAGGCATCACTTCGCTGACATTGAAATGGTTGTTCGATGCGCCACGGCCTGCGGAAATATTGGCGTTGACCGACTTTCATGTGGTGGGTTCTGTGTTGCGTGGACACAGCTTTCCTTCGGGGCACACCATCACTGCATTTGCCGCGGCTGGCGCAGTGTGGTCTTGCATATGGTTTGGGAACAGAAAAAATTCTGCAATCGATAGCACGGCGACCTATCAAGACACCCATTTGGATGTGTCGTCATGGTTTGCATTGGCATTTGCTTTTCTTGTCGCTGCTTTAGTAGGTGTTTCACGCATGGCAGTGGGGGCGCACTGGCCTTTTGATGTATTGGCGGGTGCCTGTGTTGGTTGGCTAGCTGGACTCAACGGCGCCTACATCGCACAACGCTGGCAAAGCGCTTGGCAAACCACTAGGAGCGTTTGGTTATTGCATTTTTTTTGTTGTGCGCTTAGTTTGGATTTGCTCAATAGAACATTTGAAGACCCCATTGGCGTTTATATGTTGTGGCTTGGCGTGGTGTCCACGTGGGGCGCACTGGCGGTGAAATGTTTGCAATCATTAATTTCTGCGGGTAAACATTAACCAACCGCTCGGTCGGTGAATGGTAAATTCTCATTAGATAACCCTCCCTGAATGCAGCACCAATTCGCTATGCAAAACACAAAATCCACAGACCCAGAAGCTTCTCTTGAAAGCAGCGTTTTATTTGAAGCCCGAGGTGCAGTGGCCTTGGTCACGCTCAATCGTCCTCAGGCACTCAACAGTTTCACGCGCCAAATGCACCACGACTTGTGGGCTGCCTTAGACATGGCAGAGGCTGATTCAAAAATTCGTGCGTTGGTTATCACAGGTGCTGGTAGAGGCTTTTGTGCGGGCGCTGATTTGTCAGAATTTGATTTCGCACCTGGCCCTGATTTGGTCAAGCGTGCGGACCCGGGTCCTGTGATCGACCAAGCCTTCAACCCCACTGCGCGCCGCCTGCAAAATTTGCGCATTCCAACAATCGCCGCCGTCAATGGCGTGGCTGCTGGGGCAGGTGCATCACTGGCCATGTGTTGCGATATCGCGGTTGCGTCGCCTGCCGCTAGTTTTATTCAAGCTTTCAGCAAAATCGGTTTGATACCAGATGCAGGGGGCAGTTGGTTGTTGGTGGAACGTTTAGGCATGGCGCGCGCCATGGCCTTGGCCATGACAGGAGACAAACTTTCTGCTGACAAAGCCAAAGAGTGGGGTTTGATTTGGGACGTGGCAGAAGACAGCTTAGCTGCAGCCCTCGCATTAGCCGAGCGTTTGGCTGTGATGCCCACCAAAGCTCTGGTGGCAACGCGTCAGTTATTGCGTGATGCAGGCACACGCACCTTCACCCAACACCTTGATGTAGAGCGCGACACCCAATCTGCTATGGGGCGCACTCACGATTACATCGAAGGTGTGAACGCTTTCTTACAAAAGCGCGCACCAGAATTTAAAGGCGAGTAAGCGCAATGGACACGCAAGCCCAAACAATTACGCAAGCTCAAGCTCATGCACTAGCCGAGCAAGTTGGCAAAACCATGTACGCGATCGACACCGCCACCAAAGACACCATGGGTATTACGCTGCAAGAGTGCGCACCTGGGCGCGCGACCATGCGTATGGAGGTCAAGCCGCTGCATTTAAATGGCCACCAAATTTGCCATGGCGGTTTTATTTTTACGCTGGCAGATTCCACATTTGCATTTGCCTGCAACAGTTACAACAAAGCGGCTGTAGCTGCAGGTTGCAGCATTGAATTTCTAAAACCTGCGCATGTGGGCGATGTGTTGACCTGCGTTGGCATTGAGCAAACCTTGTCTGGCAGACACGGTATTTACGATATGCGCGTGACCAACCAACACGGCGACACCATTGCCATGTTCCGTGGCAAGAGTGCGCAAATTCAGGGCACGGTGATTCCAGCATGAGCCAAACATCATTTCCCTTAGAACCGATTGAAAAAGCCAGTATCGATGAGCTGCGTGCTTTGCAACTCAAACGTTTGCAAGCCACTTTGCAGCATGCTTATGCCAATTCACCTGCATACCGTGCGAAATTTGATGCTGCGGGCGTACATCCAGACGACTGCAAAAGTCTGCAAGACCTAGCAAAGTTTCCCTTCACTACCAAAGCCGATTTACGGGATAACTATCCGTTTGGCATGCTGGCAGTGCCACGTCCGCAATGTGTGCGCATACACGCGTCCAGTGGAACCACGGGTAAGCCTACTGTCGTGGCCTATACACAAAATGACGTGGATATGTGGGCCGACATGGTGGCGCGTAGCATTCGCGCTGCAGGCGCCAAGCCAGGCGACATGGTGCATGTGAGTTATGGCTATGGACTATTCACGGGGGGCTTGGGTGCACATTACGGCGCTGAGCGTTTAGGTTTGACGGTCGTGCCTTTTGGCGGCGGACAAACTGAGCGGCAAGTGCAGTTGATACAAGACTTCAAGCCCAACTTGATCATGGTTACGCCTAGTTATATGTTGGCAATAGCCGATGAGTTCGAGCGGCAAGGTTTAAACCCCGCAGAGTCGAGTTTGCGCTTGGGTATTTTTGGCGCTGAGCCTTGGACTAACGATATGCGCCGTGCGATCGAAGTGCGTTGTGCCATCGATGCGGTAGACATCTATGGTTTGTCTGAAGTGATAGGTCCTGGTGTTGCAAGCGAATGCGTCGAAACAAAAGATGGCCCCACGATTTGGGAAGACCATTTTTATCCTGAAATCATCCATCCAGAAACAGGGGAGCCTGTAGCCGATGGTGAGATGGGGGAACTTGTATTCACCAGTCTTACCAAAGAGGCCTTACCCATCATTCGCTACCGTACCCGCGACCTCACGCGATTATTACCAGGTACTGCGCGCACCATGCGGCGTATGGAAAAAATCACGGGTCGCAGCGACGACATGATGATCGTGCGTGGCGTCAATGTGTTTCCCTCGCAAATCGAAGAATACATTTTGAAGCGTGCAGAACTCGCGCCGCATTACCAATGTGTGTTGACGCGTGAAGGGCCCATGGACAACTTGTCCGTGTTGGTCGAAACACGGCCTGGAATTGATCCCGCAAGCCCTCAAGCGATTGCCGCCGCTAAACAGCTGCAGCACGATGTCAAAACATTTGTAGGTACCAGCATCGCAGTTGAGCTAAAGCCAGAAGGTGGTGTGGAGAGAAGCCTCGGTAAAGCCAAACGTGTTGTCGATTTACGAAAATGAAAGTCTTGCTTTAACTATTTTCTTTTGGCGACTAAAGCACATTGATCTCTAGAGACAAAGCCAATAGCAAGACTTAGTTCAACCAAGCCTTCACTTTATTTGCCTCAGTAATAGCCAAACGCCAAGTGGTATGTTCTTTGGCTTTGGGCAAGGTGAGTGGAATTCGCAAAATTTGGCGATCGCGGCTGATCAAGGCAGTTACTTTTTTGCCCCATCCGGCGTAGAGCAATACATCGTCTAATTTTTGTAGACGCCAAACAGACTTGTTGACTTCTACGCCCAGCCACTCATCTGCCGGCGCAAATCCTGCCGTGTGCGCAGGAGAGTCGTTGAGGACTTGCTTGATTAGCACGCCGCGTTCTTCCACCACGCGTAAACCTAATGCTTGCGCTAGCTGCGCTGGGTCATGGTGGATGGTGACGCCGTGTGCGGCCAATAGTTTTTCAAGCGGCAACTCGCGTGTGCTGTGCACCCATGCATTGAGATCGCTTCGCCAAGAGCGTCCTGTGAGATCTTTCAATACGTCTAGCAAATCGGCTTCTTGCATAGGACCGGCCTTGCAGCGTTTCCACAAAGCACGCATCACATCGTCCAAGGTCACGCTGTGGTTACGCACGCCATGTTGGCGCAAACTCAAATCTAGGCAAAGCGCGACCAAAGCCCCTTTGGTGTAGTAACTGACGGTGAGGTTGGGGCTGTTCGCATCTTGCAAGTAATACTTGGTCCACGCCTCAAAACTCGATTGCGCCACGGTATGTACTTTGCGCCCTGGAGTCTGTAGGACTTGGTTGATGGTTTTATTGAGCAAACGCAGATACTGCGCATCGTCTATCAGGCCGGAGCGACGCAAAAGCTTATCGTCAAAGTAACTGGTAAAGCCTTCAAAAAACCAGAGTAACTCGGTGTAGTTTTCTTCTGAGTAGTCATAGCGCGCAAACTCGACAGGACGCAAACGTTTGACATTCCATGTATGGAAGTACTCGTGGCTGATAAGGCCAAGCAATGTGGTGTAGCCGTCGCTAGGCTTTGTCATGGCGTCGCTGGACAAACGTGGTAAGTCACTGCGCTGACAAATCAAGGCGGTGGAGTTATGGTGTTCTAAGCCACCATATCCATCGCCCACCGCATTGAGCATAAAAACATAGCGTTCAAAAGGAATTTGTGAGCGTTTATTGCCGTGCCAAAAACTGCAAATGGTTTCGCAAATAGCTTGTGTATCTTTAAGCAAACGCGCGCCATCCAATGTAGGCGGAGCACCTGCTACAACAAACTCGTGCTCGACCCCCATCACCTTAAAGTGCCCTGACCAGAATGCTCCTATTTCCACAGGTGTATCTGCCAAGACGTCGTAATTAGGCGCTGAGTAGGTGCCAAAGCCTTTGCGATCTACCTTGACTGGAGTGAGACCAGTTGCGACCTTCCAATCTTGGGCGTGTTGAGGCGGTTGAAGTTCCAAAACATGCGTTGCATCATGTTGGCCATCTACTTGTAAACAAAGGCTGGTGGCATTAAAAAAACCACGATGTGCATCAAGCCAAGCAGTGCGTACCGAGTTGTCGTGCGCATGCACGTGGTATTGCAAGTTAAGGGTTTGCGTGGTATCGCAGACTATTTGCCAAGTGTTTTTGTTTAATTGCGTAACTTCAATATTCTTCTTGCCTTGTGAAGCGCGAAGTCCAATGAGTTGTTTGGAGAACTCTCGCACCATGTAACTGCCGACGATCCAAACTGGCAGAGAAACGCGCTGTATGGCTGCAGGTTGTGCAATGCGGAGTGTCACGCCGAAGAGATGTCCGTGAACATCATGTGCATGGACGCAATAGTGGATAGCAGATGGCATATTTACTTGCTAGCGTCAGCTAACATTTTTTCAATTTGCACAGTATTGATGGCACCTGGAACGCGTGCCCCGTCTTGCGCGATCAAAGTGGGTGTGCCGGTAATTTTGAATTTACGACCAAATTCAACATTGCGATCGATGGCGGCGGAATTACAGTTGGCGTTTACAAGCGTTTGATCTTTAAGCATCAGTTGCGCCCAAGCAGTCGCAGGGTCTTTAGCGCACCAAACATTGCGTGACTTAGTCACAGAATCGTCGCCCAAAATGGGATACAAGAATAAATAAATTGTGACGTTATCGACTTTGGCAAGGTCTCTTTCAAAACGCTTGCAGTAGCCACAGTTGGGATCTTCAAAGACCGCGAGCTTGCGTTTGCCGTTGCCACGAATAATAGTGATGGCGTCTTTAACGGGTAAGCTGGAGAATTCAATAGCGCTGAGTTTCGTCTCACGCTCTTCTGTCAAATTACGCTTGCTCTTGGTATCGATCAAACTGCCTTGGATTAAAAAATTACCTTCGGCGTCGCTGTAGTAAATCTCATTGGTGCTCAAGCGGATCTCGTACAAACCAGCCATAGGGCTGCGCGTGATTTCTTCGATGCGAGGAATTTGCGGAATGCGCTCGCTCAAATTCTTACGAATTGTTGCTTCATGGCCTTGCGCCCATGTATGCGAACCAACCCCCATTGCTACTAGCAATATGCTTGTTTGAAATACTAAGAAAAGATATTTTTTTAGACAGTTCATAAAAGTGAAGGGTAGAAATTGAAAAAAACGTCACAAGTAAACATCAGCGCATCGCCTGCTGCATCGTCCACTGTTTGAGTGGGGCGATGGCATCAAAACTATTCATTCCCCAATTGCGTAGTGCCTGCACGCTGGTGTTGGGGTGGTCAAATAAACGTTGTAACCCATCGCAAGCTGCCCATGCAGGCAAGATGCCCGCCTTGCGGGCGCGCTCATAACGACGTAAAAAATAGCGATCGCCAACACTGCGCCAATAGTCAGTACTAAGTCGCGCTTCAAGCACGCTGGCCAATTCCACTGCGTCTGCAATACCAAGGTTTAAACCTAATCCTGCAAGCGGGTGGATCGAATGGGCTGCATCTCCAGCCAGCACCCAAGCACCGCCATCCGCAAATGTGCCAGTCCATTGTTTGACATGCGCCAATTGCAAAGGCCAAGTGGCACGTTCGCTGACCAATTCAAAATTGCCTGCTACGCCATGGCTTGCGTTTTGTAATGCAGATATAAAGTTTTCAGTACTCAGTGCCATCACTTCTTGCGCGCGCGCTGGCGGCAAGGACCACACCACGCCATAGGTGTCACCTTTAGCACCACCCAGCGGTAGTAGGGCCAAAATTTCCAAGCCGTTGTGATGGTGTGCAAACCACTGCATCGCTTTTTGTCCATGCGGCGTGCTTGCGCGGATACGCGTGGCAACTGCGGTTTGCTGGTAGGGCAACTCTTCTGTTTCCACTTGCAAGTCTTGGCGCGTATGGCTATTACGACCTTCGCAAATGATGGTGAGTTGCGCGGCTTGTGGCGCATCTAACAAAGCAATATTGTGTTGGTAGCGAAAGGCATCGCCCAAATGCGCTTCTAAAACAGGTACATCCACGATCCATGTCAAGCCATCAGGAGTCGGACTTTCAAAATTCACGCAACCACCATCGTCGCCCCATACTTGCATATCCATCACAGGCGTGGCGTGAAGGGCATCCGGCCAACACCGTAGACTGCTTAAAACATCTCTGGACGCGCTATTGAGTGAGTAAGCCCTGACATCAGGTTTTGTAGAGCTGGGTTGAGTGACCAAGCTAACTTGCAAATTTTGTCGCGCCAAGAGGAGGGCAAGCGTTCGCCCAACGATGCCGTCGCCACGTATACAAATATCAAAGGTTTGCGCCATAGCTACGATTGTAGGAGCGCATACCTAAAACCCTTGCTCGCTACAATGTTGCCCTTTGCGCTTCACGACTTCACCTCTTTGCGCAGGAGGTGTCTCCGAGGAATTTCCATGAGTTTGAAATGCGGCATCGTGGGCTTGCCCAACGTTGGCAAATCCACCCTGTTCAACGCCCTGACCAAAGCCGGTATCGCGGCGGAGAACTATCCGTTTTGTACGATCGAACCCAATGTAGGTGTGGTCGAAGTGCCTGACCCCCGTTTGCAACAACTTGCCGATATCGTCGCGCCAGAGCGAACTGTCCCTGCCATCGTTGAATTTGTAGATATCGCAGGCTTGGTCGCGGGCGCAAGTACGGGCGAAGGTTTGGGCAATAAATTTCTGGCGCACATCCGTGAAACCGATGCGACGGTGAATGTAGTGCGTTGCTTTGAAGACGACAACGTTATTCACGTCGCTGGCAAGGTAGATCCCATTTCGGACATCGAAGTCATTCAAACCGAGTTGTGTCTCGCCGATTTGTCTGCTGTTGAAAAAGCATTGCACCGCGTCACCAAAACCGCACGCTCGGGCGACAAAGAGTCAGCCAAATTGGTGGCGATTTTGGAGAAATGCCAAACCGCATTGAACAATACACAACCCGTTCGCACCATTGACTTCAGCAAAGAAGAATTGCCTTTGCTCAAGCAGTTTTTCTTGATCACTGCCAAGCCTGCGATGTTTGTAGCCAATGTGGCTGAAGACGGATTTGAGAACAACCCACTTCTCGATCGACTCAAAGAATATGCTGCTGCGCAAAAAGCGCCTGTGGTGGCCATTTGCGCAAAGCTCGAAGCTGAGATGAGCGAAATGAGCGACGAAGACCGCCAAATGTTTTTAGAAGAGCTAGGACAAACCGAACCAGGCTTGAACCGCTTGATTCGTTCTGCCTATAGCTTGTTGGGTTTGCAAACTTATTTCACAGCAGGCGTGAAAGAAGTGCGTGCATGGACCATCCATGTGGGAGATACCGGCCCGCAAGCCGCTGGTGTCATCCACACCGATTTCGAAAAAGGCTATATCCGCGCGCAGACCATTGCGTTTGACGACTTCCTCACCTTCAAGGGCGAGCAAGGCGCAAAAGATGCCGGCAAGATGCGCGCCGAAGGCAAAGAATATGTAGTGAAAGACGGCGACGTAATGAACTTCTTGTTCTCGTCTTAATGGCCAATGACCCAGTGCGCTGGAAATACTGTCAATAGACCAGCCATAAATATTACGTAGCGTATCAATTTACCTATGCACATATAGGCGACGCAAGGCCAAAAGGGTAGGCGTATCCAACCTGCCAAGATGCACATAGGGTCGCCCACCACGGGTAACCAACTGAACAAACAGGCTTTGGGTCCAAAGCTGTGTAGCCAATTCAAGATGCGTGCGTCATGGCCAGAGGTTTCTTTTTTTGTGATGGTGTCGCGTAATTTGTGGGCTAGATGACCGGTCCACCACCCAAATGCACCGCCAAGCGTATTGCCAACAGTAGCAATGACCACCACGCTCCAAAACATTTCGGGGTTTACCTTCAATATGCCAAACATAATGGGTTCGGACCCAAAAGGTACCAAGGTCGCTGAAATGAATGACATGACAAACACAGCGGATAAGCCATATTCAGGCAAGGCAAGGGTGCTTAGTATTGATGAGATCCATTCATGCATGTCAGCAGTGTAGGTTCAGCATATGACATGTGCTGAAATTTTGGGCATGTAGAATCGTGCCTCCTTTTTGAGCAATCCATCTTTAAAGCGTCTAACCACTCCATGCGTATCGGTTCATTCGAATTAGCAAACTCTGTGTTTGTCGCGCCTATGGCTGGAGTAACTGACAGGCCGTTTCGTATGTTGTGTAAGCAACTCGGTGCTGGCTATGCCGTGAGTGAAATGGTGACCTCGCGTCCTGACTTATTTAAGAGTCTCAAAACTTCACGCCGCAGAGACCACACGGGTGAAAGCGGTCCTATCGCTGTGCAAATCGCAGGCACTGACGCGCCGATGATGGCCGAAGCCGCACGCTACAACATTGCGCACGGGGCGCAAATCATCGACATTAATATGGGCTGCCCTGCCAAAAAAGTTTGTAATAAATGGGCGGGTTCTGCTCTGATGCAAGACGAAGCCTTGGCAGTTTCTATCGTGCAAGCAGTGGTCGACGCTGCGCAACCTTTAGGCGTGCCTGTAACGCTAAAGATGCGCACAGGCTGGTGCCAACAACAAAAAAATGCTGTGACGCTTGCACGTAGATTTGAAGACGTCGGTGTGCAAATGCTCACTGTACATGGTCGTACCCGTGAACAAGGCTATAACGGCCAAGCCGAATACGACACGATTGCTGCAGTTAAAAAAGCGGTCAAGATTCCTGTGGTTGCTAATGGCGATATCGATTCGCCTGAAAAAGCCCAAGCCGTGTTTCGCTATACCGGAGCCGATGCCGTGATGATCGGCCGTGCTGCACAAGGACGGCCTTGGATATTCAGAGAAATCACGCACTACCTAGAGACTGGCGAACATTTGGCGCAACCGTTAGTGATGGAAGTGCGCCGCTTGTTGTTAGACCATTTGCAAGACCACTATGCGCTGTACGGCGAAGACAGTGGTGTGCGCAGTGCCCGCAAACACATTGGTTGGTATGTGCACCAATTGCCACAAGGCAATGCATTTCGCCACCATATGAATACTTTAGAAAACGCAAAGGACCAGCGCCAAGCCGTTGCAGATTTTTTTGATGCTTTGGCTGTGAACTTTGAGCGTTTACCCCCTCCCCTTGTTTCCAGTGAATCGTTAGCCTTAGCCCCCCATGAGTAAAAAACATATTGAAGATGCTGTGCGATCCAGCATGCAGTCCTATTTTGATGACCTGAGCGGTACCGAACCCCACAACCTACACGAACTCGTGATTCGCGTCGTCGAAAAACCCTTGTTAGAGGTTGTGATGCAGCAAGCAGACCACAACCAGTCGCGCGCGGCCGATTGGTTAGGCCTTAACCGCAACACCTTGCGTAAAAAATTGCTCGAACACAAACTCATCAAATAAGAATTTCCATGCAAGCACTCATCTCTGTATCCGACAAAACCGGCATTGTGGAATTAGCCCAAGCCCTGCACGACCTCGGCATTGGTTTAGTCTCTACCGGCGGAACGGCCAAGCTCTTGGCTGAAAAGGGCTTGCCTGTGAAAGAAGTAGCCGAAGTCACAGGCTTTCCGGAAATGCTCGATGGCCGTGTCAAAACTTTGCATCCCAAAGTACATGGCGGGTTGTTAGCAAGGCGCGATGTGCCCGAGCACATGGCTGCATTGGCGGCACACGGCATTGACACCATTGATTTGTTGGTGGTCAACCTTTACCCATTCGTCGCCACCGTAGCCAAACCTGGCTGCACCTTAGAAGATGCGATCGAGAACATCGACATCGGTGGGCCTGCCATGGTGCGCAGCGCTGCTAAGAACTGGAAAGATGTAGCGGTGTTGACCGATGCGGGTCAATATGCCACGGTGCTGTCAGAACTCAAAACCAATGGCAAGTTATCAGACAGCACACGTTTTGCATTGGCAGTTGCCGCATTCAATGCCATCAGC
>RFTR01000046.1 GCA_009923345.1 Betaproteobacteria bacterium | reverse complement strand
TCACGAATTCCATACTCATGCTTTGTCTCCTTGGGGAGCTTTAGCAGGTTTGTCTTTTTTCTTGAACATCTCGAGCATGCGTCGTGTGACCATGAAGCCACCAAACACATTCACTGCAGCCAAAGCTACAGCCAACACGCCCATGGTTTTGCCCAGGGTGGTGGTGGTCATCGCAGCGGCCAGCATGGCACCGACGATCACGATGGCGGAGATGGCATTGGTCACCGCCATCAATGGCGTGTGCAATGCAGGTGTCACGGTCCAAACCACGTGATACCCCACGTAGATGGCCAACACAAAAATAATCAAGTTCACAAGGGTGGGAGAGACGGCGTCCATGGTGTGTAGTTCCTCAAATTCATTTCTTGACGACCGCGCCATCGCGGGTCATCAAACAAGCGGCGACGATGTCGTCTTCCATATCGATATGCAGCGCACCTTCTTTGTTGATGATGAGCTTTAAAAAGTCCAGCACATTGCGGGCATACAAGGCACTCGCGTCGGCTGCGACCAGTGCAGGCAAATTTGTTTCACCCACCAAGGTGACACCATGCTTGATCACGGTTTTGCCGGCCTCTGTCAGGGGGCAGTTGCCGCCTACGCCATCTGGGCCTTTGCCAGCAGCGATGTCGATGATGACTGAACCAGGCTTCATAGCTTTGACCATGTCTTCGCTCACCAACACAGGGGCAGCGCGTCCGGGAATCAAGGCGGTGGTGATCACTAAGTCAGCCTGCGCAACACGCTTGGCGACTTCGACTTTTTGGCGGTCTAGCCAACTTGCGGGCATGGGGCGGGCGTAGCCGCCCACGCCTTCAGCGGCTTCTTTTTCTTCGGCGGTTTCAAACGGCACGTCGATGAATTTGGCGCCAAGTGACTCGACTTGTTCTTTCACACTGGGGCGCACATCGGTCGCCTCAATCACGGCGCCCAAACGCTTGGCAGTGGCGATAGCTTGCAAGCCTGCGACGCCAACGCCCAATATCACGACGCGGGCAGCTTTCACGGTGCCGGCGGCCGTCATCAGCATCGGCACAAAGCGTTGGTATTTGTCTGCGGCCAGCATCACGGCTTTGTAGCCTGCAATGTTGGCTTGCGAAGACAACACGTCCATGCTTTGCGCGCGGGTAGTACGGGGGGCGGCTTCCAGAGCAAAGCTGGTAGCGCCAGCACTGGCTAAGCGTTGCAAACCTTCGGCATTGAAGGGCTCCAACATGCCCACCACTGCGCTGCCGCTCTTGACAGAAGACGCTTCGTTGGCTTGCGGGCCACGGACCTTCAATACTAAGTCGCAAGCCCATGCACTGGCTGCATCGGTAACTTGCGCGCCAACCGCCGCATAGGCCTCGTCTGTCACGCTAGCTGCGACGCCTGCGCCACTTTGGACACGGATGCTGTGGCCTTGTGCGATGAGTTTTTTGGCCGTTTCGGGCGTAATAGCCACACGGGTTTCTCCGGCCGTTGTCTCGGCTGGCACGCCAATCAGCATGGGGATCTCCTCTGGATAGGGGGTGTCTAACTTACAAAAGCGTAAGGTTACCCCAGAATAGGGCGGCTTCTCAGCAGGCCAGTACGAAAGATAATCCTGGCATGCACCTATTCACCCTGGCCCCATGACACACAAACCACGCGTCGTAGTGGGCTTAAGCGGTGGAGTGGACTCTGCTGTGAGCGCCTATTTGCTCAAAGAGCAAGGCTTCGAGGTCATCGGCGTTTTCATGAAAAACTGGGAAGACGATGACGACAGCGAATACTGCGCGTCCAATATCGATTTTCTTGACGCCGCCTCTGTCGCTGATGTGCTCGGCATTGAAATTGAACACGTCAATTTCGCCGCGGAATACAAAGACCGCGTATTTGCTGAGTTTTTACGCGAATACCAAGGGGGCAGAACGCCCAACCCAGACATCTTGTGTAACGCTGAAATCAAGTTCAAGGCCTTCCTTGACCACGCCATGCGGCTGGGCGCAGAAAAAATCGCCACAGGCCACTACGCCCGTGTGCGCGAGGTCGACGGGCAATTCCAATTGCTCAAAGGCTTAGACAACAGCAAAGACCAAAGCTATTTCTTGCACCGCTTGAACCAGACGCAGTTAGCCAAAACTTTGTTTCCTGTTGGCGAATTAGAAAAAACCGAAGTGCGCCGCATTGCGGACGCCATTGGTTTACCCAACGCCAAGAAAAAGGACTCGACAGGTATTTGCTTTATTGGCGAGCGCCCGTTTCGCGAGTTTTTGAATCGCTACATCGCCAACGAACCCGGTCCCATCAAAAACGAATTGGGCCAGCGCATTGGCGAACACGTGGGCTTGAGCTTTTACACACTCGGCCAGCGCCAAGGGCTGGGCATTGGTGGTTTGAAAGCCAAAGGGCAAGCCCGTGGCGGTGGCGAACACACGCCGTGGTTTGTCGCCCGCAAAGACCTCACGACCAACACCTTGTTCGTCGTACAGGGCCATGACCACCCCTGGTTGCTTTCCAGCCACTTGACAGCAGACAACTTGAGTTGGTGCGCTGGTTCAGCCCCGAGCGTAGACCACTATGGTGCGAAAACGCGTTACCGACAGGCCGATGCGGGTTGTACTTTTGCGACATCCGCAAACATGATGCAACTGTCATTTACAGAGCCGCAATGGGCTGTCACACCTGGCCAGTCGGCAGTTTTGTATGACGGGGAGGTGTGTCTAGGGGGTGGCATCATTGCCAGCGCAGAAACTTCTGTGTCTAATCCAAGCGATGGATCAACCCATAGACAAGTTAGCGCGCAAACTTCCTCTAACTAATTGCGCGTAATGGTCAAGCAGGAGAAAACTATATGAGCCGAATTGAAGCCGCTGCGCCCCGTGTTGCTATGGACATGCAAATGGCCAAGATGGCAGAAAAAGCCAAACAACAAGAACGGCCAATGAAGGCGAAGGAAGTACCGCTACCTCCGCCCGCCAAGGAAAATGTCAAGGTAGAAACCGCCCCCGCTGTAAATATGTACAACAGCAAGGGAATTGTGGCGAAGCTTTAGAACGGAATATCGTCATCCATGTCGTCAAAGCCACCTTTTGCAGGCGCTTTTGTACCAGCCGCTGCTGGAGCAGCCGCTGGTTTCGCCGCTGGCGCGCGGGCGTAACCACCCTCTTCACCACCGCCGCTTGGAGCACCCATGCCTTCACGTCCACCCAAGAGCTGCAACTCGGTAGCGATGATGTCGACGGTGTTTTTTTCAACACCCGTGGTTTTGTCGGTGTAGGTGCCGTACTTCAGTCGGCCTTCAACGTAAATAGGGCGGCCTTTTTTTACAAATTCACCGGCGATTTCGGCTAGACGGTCATAAAACGTGATCCGATGCCACTGGGTGTCTTCGATCATCTCGCCGCTGTTGCGGTCTTTGCGTTTGCTAGATGTGGCCACGCTGACGTTGGCTACAGCTTGGCCGCTAGGTAAATAGCGGACTTCGGGGTCGCGGCCGCAGTTGCCGACCAAGATGACTTTGTTCACAGATGCCATGGGAATTTTCCTCCAGAGATAGGGTAATTATGCGTTTTTCGGTTGTGGAACCACCATGGGCCACGCTACCACCAACCAAAGCAGCATTAGCAGAGTGCAACTTACAAAGATTCCTTGTGTGCCATACAACTTTGCGCCCAGTCCACCGAGCCAACCACCAGCAAAGAAGCCTAACGACTGCAAGGTGTTGTAGAGCCCCATTGCTGCGCCTCGCGCAGCCACTGGCGCCACCCGCGACGTCAAGCTTGGCATGATTGCCTCCAGCACGTTGAAGCCACAAAAGAAGAGGAACAGGAACGCCGCCAATGCATGCAAAGACGGGGTGATGGATGCCACCCATAGCAAAGCAAGTTGAACGACCGCGATCATGGCCACTGCCAACAAGAACGCGGCGCGCAAATAGCCACGCCGCTCCATCGCGAAAACCCCTCCCATCACCACAAACGAGGCGACTACCGCAGGCAAATAAATCTGCCAATGGTCATCCTTGTCCAAGCCAGCTTGCACCAGCATGGCAGGAATCGCGACCCACATTGCCAGCTGCACCGCATGCAAGATGAATACGCCACAGTTCAAGCGCATCAGGCCGCTGTGACGCATCACTTCGCTTAAACCGGATCGATCCGACGGTGCTTGGGTGTCTGGCGCATCTGGCACCCACACATGCACCACAGCCATACCGCCAACTGCCAAGATGGCCGTGAGTAAAAACAAGCCTGACAAGCCGATCCATCCTGCCAGCCAAGGTGAAAGTACCAGCGACAACGCAAACATCAAACCAATGCTGGCTCCCACCAGCGCCATGGCTTTGGTGCGGACGATGTCGCGGGTTAAGTCCGCCAGCAATGCCGTCACGGCGGCTGACACGGCGCCAGCCCCCTGCAATGCGCGGCCCACCAACAAGCCTTGCATGGTGTCAGCACAAGCCGCCCACACGCTCCCAATGGCAAAAACCAGCAATCCCAAAATAATTACGAGCTTGCGCCCAAATTTGTCAGAAGCGATGCCAAACGGAATTTGCAAAATGCCTTGGGTCAACCCATAAATACCCATGGCCAGCCCAATCAAAGATGGATCGTCCCCACCGGGGTATTTACGCGCCTCCAGCGCAAACACGGGTAGCACCAAAAACAAGCCCAACATGCGCAAAGCAAAAATGGACGACAGGGTGGCACTGGCGCGCCGCTCCAAAGCGGTCATATTCGCGGGGTCTTGTATCTTGGAAAGGGGGTTGGCAGACGGATTCACAGCCCATGATTGTCCCGCATAGATGACACAGACTGCGTAGCGCACTATCATGTCAGGTTGCCCATGATTTGACAGACCCGTGAACGCACCCCATGACGGCCCTTATTTAGGCCAAGCCCTCCACCACCCCTCCGCGTTACGCAATATCAGTATTCGCGGTGCCCGCACGCACAACCTGAAGAACATCGACCTCGATATCCCACGCAACCAGTTGGTGGTGATCACGGGCTTGTCGGGATCCGGTAAATCGAGTTTGGCGTTTGACACCTTGTACGCTGAAGGCCAGCGTCGCTATGTGGAAAGTTTGTCCGCCTATGCGCGCCAGTTTTTAGGCCGACTCGACAAGCCCGATGTCGATTTGATCGAAGGCTTGTCGCCCGCCATCAGCATCGAACAAAAAGCCACCAGCCACAACCCGCGCTCCACCGTAGGCACGGTGACGGAGATCCACGATTACCTGCGTCTGTTGTTTGCCCGCGCTGGCACGCCCTATTGCCCTGATCACGGCCAAGCCCTGCAAGCGCAAAGCGTGACGCAAATGGTTGACGCCGTGATGGCGTTGCCCGAAGACACCAAACTCATGTTGCTCGCGCCTATTGCGCGCGACCGCAAAGGCGAATACAGCGAGACCTTCAACCAATTACAAGCCCAAGGTTTTGTAAGGTTTCGCATTGGCGGCAAGGTGTTTGAGTACGACGATTTGCCGCAACTCAAAAAAACCGAGAAACACGATATCGATGTCGTGGTCGATCGCGTCAAGATTCGGCATGAAGAAAAGTCGGACGAAGCTACGGCAATTGTTAGCAGCAGCGTCGCCGCCAAAGAACCGAGTATTGGCAACGTGGCAGTCTCTCAGCCTCCAGTTGGACTACGCCAACGTTTGGCAGAGAGCTTCGAAACCGCTTTGCGCTTAGCCGAAGGCCGTGCCATCGCGCTCGAAATAGACACTGGCGCGGAGCACAACTTCAACGCCAAGTTTGCTTGTCCGCAATGCAGTTACACCATCAGCGAACTCGAACCCCGTTTGTTTTCGTTCAACTCACCCATCGGCTCTTGTCCTGCGTGCGATGGTTTGGGCCACCAAGATTTCTTTGACCCCTCCCGCGTGGTGGCGTTTCCCACTTTGAGTTTGGGCAGTGGTGCGATCAAAGGCTGGGACCGCCGCAATCCGCAGTATTTCGGCGTATTGGAGAGTCTGGCTAAACACTACGTTTTTGATTTAGATGCGCCTTATGAATCGTTGACGCCAGAAGTTCAAAAAGTCTTGCTGTATGGCTCTGGCGAAGAAGAAATAAAGTTCAACTACAACTTACAAGCCAACGGAAAGAAGCTCAATAAGAAACATCCGTTCGAAGGCATTTTGGTCAATATGGAGCGGCGCTACCGCGAAACCGATTCGGCAGTGGTGCGCGAAGACCTCGCGCGTTTTCGTGGTTCACGCGCTTGCCAAAGCTGTGAAGGCACCCGCTTGCGACGCGAAGCGCGCCATGTGCGCATTGGCGAAGGCGCGCAGATGCGTGGCATTTTTGAGATCAGCCACACCACCTTGGGCGAGTGCTTCACCTATTTCAGCGGCTTGCAATTGCAAGGAACCAAAGCAGAAATTGCCGACAAGGTGGTACGTGAAATCGCTTCGCGCCTGAAGTTCTTGAACGACGTGGGCTTGAACTATTTAAGCCTTGACCGCAGCGCTGACACCTTGTCTGGCGGAGAGGCGCAACGCATCCGCTTGGCCTCGCAAATTGGCTCAGGCCTGACGGGCGTAATGTATGTGTTGGACGAACCCAGCATCGGTTTGCACCAACGCGACAACGACCGTTTGATCGACACCCTCAAACATTTGCGCGACATCGGCAACAGCGTGCTGGTCGTCGAGCATGACGAGGACATGATCCGTGCGGCCGACTTTTGTGTCGACATGGGCCCAGGTGCTGGCGTGCATGGCGGCAGGGTGATGGCTCAAGGCACGCCCGCTGACATCGAAGCCAATCCGCAATCGCTCACGGGGCGCTATCTTGCGCAAAGCCTGCGGATTGAAGTGCCGCGCAAACGCAATGGTTTTTGGCAAGTGCCCGCTGAGCAACTCGCGGCGCAACGCTTGCTCAACAAACAAGCACCATCGCATCAGGTCATCCGTATCCAAGGCGCAAGTGGCAACAATCTACAAAATGTCACGGCGGATTTTCCTGTCGGCTTGCTCACTTGCGTGACAGGCGTCTCGGGTTCAGGCAAGTCCACCTTGGTCAACGACACCCTCTACAAAGCTGCAGCCCACACCATCCATCGCGCACACGACGAACCTGCTGCGCACGACGAAATCTCTGGCCTCGATTACTTCGACAAAGTGATCAACGTCGACCAGTCCCCCATTGGACGCACCCCCCGCAGCAACCCTGCGACGTACACCGGCTTGTTCACCCCCATTCGCGAACTCATGGCCGATATGCCAACTGCACGCGAGCGCGGATACGGCCCAGGACGCTTTAGCTTCAACGTGCCCGCTAGTTCAGGCGGAGGCAGGTGCGAAGCATGCCAAGGCGACGGCATGGTGAAAGTGGAGATGCACTTTTTGCCCGACGTGTATGTCGCATGCGACGTATGCCACGGACTGCGCTACAACCATGAAACCTTGGGCGTACTCTACAAAGGCAAGAACATCGCGCAGATTTTGGATCTCACAGTAGAAGCAGCGCTAACATTCTTCAACGCAGTGCCCAACATCGCCCGGAAATTGCAAACACTGATGGATGTGGGTCTCTCGTATTTGCAATTGGGTCAGGCGGCAACCACCTTGTCTGGCGGTGAAGCACAACGCGTGAAATTGGCCTTGGAATTAAGCAAACGCGACACGGGCCGCACCCTCTACATCTTGGACGAACCTACGACGGGTCTGCACTTCGCTGATATCGCTTTGCTACTAAAAGTCTTGCAGCATCTGCGCGATGCGGGCAACACCATCGTCATCATCGAACACAACCTCGACGTCATCAAAACGGCTGACTGGTTGATCGACATGGGGCCAGAAGGTGGCTCGGGCGGCGGGCAGATTGTGGGTGTTGGAACGCCTGAGCAATTGGCGGACAACCCCGCGAGTTTTACGGGACGGTATTTGAAGCGCTTGTTGGCTAGTTAACTAAACCAGCGCAAGGTTGAAGCGTGCTGACTAAGCCTCGCGCGCCAACTGCAATGTCTCGCGTGTTTGCATGGCCACTTTTCTGGCGGCAGCCGTAAAGTCTTTCCCTTTTGACGCATACAAAATCGCGCGCGACGAGCTGACGATGATGGGGCCAGTGGTCTCGCTACCCGTCGCTGTATTTTTTTGGCGTAAACCAGCTTTGACCGTTGCAACAGCGTCACCGCCTTGTGCACCAACACCCGGAATCAACAAAGGCAGGGTAGGCGCGAGTTCGCGCACTCGCTCAATCTCCTCAGGATAGGTGGCCCCAACCACCAAACCGAGTTGGCCATTGAGGTTCCAAGGGCCTTGTGCCAGGCCTGCAATGTGCTCGTACATCTTGGGTTGGCCTGTAACAGACGCTAAGCGCTGGTTTTGTAAATCGTCACCTCCTGGGTTGGAAGTGCGGCACAACAAAAAAGCGCCTTTGTCGTGGTGCTTCAAATACGGCTGCACCGAATCAAAACCCATAAAAGGTGAGAGCGTGACCGCATCTGCGCCATAGCGCTCAAAAGCTTCAATCGCGTATTGCTCCGCAGTGGAGCCGATATCGCCGCGCTTGGCGTCCAAGATGATGGGCACTTGGGGCGCAACACGTCGGATGTGTTCCATCAAACGCTCTAACTGCCCTTCTGCACGGTGTGCAGCAAAGTAGGCGATTTGTGGTTTGAAGGCAATCGCTAAATCGGCCGTGGCGTCGACGATGGCCGCACAAAAATCGTAGATTTTGTTAGCGTCGCCATGGATGTGTTCAGGGAAACGTGAGGGCTCTGGATCCAAGCCAACACAAAGCAAACTGGTGTTGTATTGCTCCGCTGTGCGCAGCATGGTGGTGAAGTTCATGGTGTGATTTTAGGAGGCCTAATGCACAAGGACTTAACATGACCACCATGCTCGCACTTCCCAGCCTGACAAGGCGACAACTTTGGACCCTGATCACGTTGACTTTGGTATGGGGGTGTAACTGGCCCATCATGAAAATGGGCGTGACAGGCTATCCACCTCTGACCTTTCGCAGTTTGTCTATGTGGACTGGGCTTCCGCTTCTGGGCCTCGCGTTGTATTTTTTAAAAGTTCCGTTTCGTATTCCGCGGATGTATTGGCGTGAACTATTTGTTCTGTCGCTTTTCAATATGTTTGTGTGGCACGTCTTGGTGGTGCTCGCAGTTCCTATGCTCTCAAGTGGACGGGCCGCGATTTTGGGCTACACCATGCCGATTTTTTCTGCGGTTTGTGGCGTGTTGTGGTTCCAAGCACCCTTGCGTTTGCGCATGTGGGCAGGCGTTGCGGCAGCATCACTGGGCGTTTTATTGTTACTGTGGAATGAACTCACCCACTTTGCTGGACAGCCACTTGCTGTGGGCATGGTGCTAGTTTCTGCGGCTGCATGGGCTTACGGAACGCAGCGCTTGCGCAACACATCGATTCCTGTGCCCACACTCACGATTGCGTTTTGGATGACGGGGCTCACCACCGTGTTGATGACTACCATGGCGACTATTTTTGAGCAAAGCCAATGGCGTATGCCGCCTGAACAGACCCTGTGGTCGATCGCTTACAACGCCGTAGGCGTATTTGCTTTTGCGCAGTCAGCCTGGCTGACGCTGGCCCGTGGACTTCCGCCTGTGGCGTCGACTTTAAGCGTCATGTTTATTCCTGTGCTGGGTGTGTTTACCGGCGCAATATGGCTAGGTGAAGTGTTGCATTGGCAAGACTGGGCTGCAGTCGCGTTGATGGTGGTGGCGATTGCTTCGGTCTTGTGGCCGGAGCGGCAAGTGGTGGAAGCCTAGAAAACTACTTGATATCTACGCTTAGTTTTAAGCGTATTTTTTGCGTGGTTTAGCTATTGTTTAGCGTCGCCATCGCCAAACATGCGTCTGCCCACAACTTGGCTTTTTCAGGCAAGTTACGCAACACATAAGCAGGGTGGTAGGTGACCACGACTGGCGTATTGCCTATTTGATGCACTTGGCCACGCAATTTGCCAAGCGGGATGGCATCAACCTTGTCAATGCTGTCGCGCAACAAAGCTTGTGCGGCGAAGCGTCCCATGGCCAAAATTATTTTGGGTTGTAGCAAGGCGATTTGGCGTTGCAAATACGGCATGCACTGCGCGACTTCTTCCGGGGCAGGATTGCGGTTGCCTGGTGGGCGGCACTTGAGCACATTGGTGATGAAGATGCTTTGCTGTGATTTGCTTGAACTTGAGAGTTCACCAGTGCGCGAGAGTTGCATCGCGCGCAACATATTGTCTAGAAGTTGTCCCGCTTGGCCTACAAAGGGTTCGCCTTCGGCGTCCTCATTCTCACCGGGGGCTTCCCCGACGATGAGCCAATCAACGTGTTGAATTTCGTTACTGGCGCCTGAGTTGGATGCATGCGAACCATTACCAAACACGGTATGGCGTCTGGATGTGCATAAGCCACACGCTTGGCAATTGGCAACTGCTTCGCGAAGGTTTGGCCAATCTAGGTTGTTTGCGGTTTGCGTATTTACTTCAAAAGATGACGGCTTAACTGCAACTGAGGCCAAGCTTTCGCTAGCTTCTTTGATAGGCGCAACTGCTTCGATGGGCGTCCACACCCGCACACCCATCTCTGCGAGCATGGCGCGTTGGCGTTTGTCTAGTTGCAAGGTGTCTGACATAGAGCGTATTGTGACAAGCACTGGGCTCAGAGATGCAAAGACATCACCACCGCATGTTCGCGTTGGCCCACTTGCAAGGGGTAATAGTTCTTGCGCTCACCCACGCGTTTAAATCCATAACGCTGATACACATTTATTGCGCGCAGGTTGCTGGCGCGCACTTCTAACCACAACCACTTAGCGTCTTGCCCGCGTGACCAGACGCTCAGCGCATCCAACATCATCACGCCCCAACCTTGGCTTTGGTAGTCTGGGTCGACGGTGATGTTGAGCAAATGCACTTCTTGCACGCCAGGCATAGCGACGAAGTAACCCAACAAACTGTCTTCACCGAGCAAGGTGATAACTTGATAACCAGCCTTGTACGAATCTAAAAAATTTCCGCGCGTCCAGGGGTGGCTGTAGGCGCGCTGCTCAATGTGCACCACGTCATCGAGGCGCGCAAGATCAAGCGGCTCTAGTCGGACTTCTGGTTTGAGAACGGCA
>RFTR01000045.1 GCA_009923345.1 Betaproteobacteria bacterium | reverse complement strand
TGGGTTGATGGCACATCTTCACTGCCACGTCACGCACTTGCAAGGCATCTGCACCCTTGGGGGTCAGTGCTTTGAGTTGTAACGTCAAACATTCGGCCAAGGTGCGAGCACCTACACCCACGGGGTCTAGGTTTTGTAACAAATGCAGAGCCACTTGAAAGCGGTGTTCGAGCTCTTCGATTTGTTCTTCGTCGTCACCGCCTAAACCTTCCGCCAAACTACGCAAGGTGTCCTCAAGATAGCCGTCGTCGTTGAGGTTTTCAATCAAGAATCGCAAGGCTGCGCGGTCGGTCTCGCTCAAACGCAGGCCCAATGCTTGGCGATGCAAATGCGCGGTCAATGATTCTTGGCTACGCGCGAGTTCGGTGGCGTCGGCCACTTCATCGGACGAATTGTTATTTTTGCTAGCAGGTGCGTCGCCGCCCCATTCCGAATCATCGGGCGAGAACTCCACACTGCCGTCGCCTTCCCAACTCTCAGCGATGCCGTCAACACTCGGTTCGGTATCGCTGGCCGTGTTGTCGACGGTGATCTCCGACATACCCCCATCGAGCGAAGGCATCTCGCGCAGGCTCTCGGCTTCCGCTTCGTTAGAGATGTCATCGTCGCGCACAGGAGTGTCTGCTTTGTCGATGCCAAATTCTTCGCGCGGTGCTTCTTCGAAGTCTTTGTCGAGAAACGGGTTCTCGTCGAGCATTTGCTCGATCTCTTGGCTTAATTCGAGGGTGGAGAGCTGGAGCAGGCGGATCGACTGCTGCAACTGCGGCGTGAGGGCCAGGTGCTGGGAGACGCGAAGGGAGAGTCCTTGCTTCATGGCCACGCCTGCATCACATTCGGAAATGTTCGCCGAGATAGACGCGGCGCACATCCGCGTTCTCGACAATTTCAAGCGGTGTGCCTTGCGCCAGCACACGACCTTCGCTGATGATGCAAGCGTGGTCGCAAATGCCCAAAGTTTCACGCACGTTGTGGTCGGTAATCAACACGCCAATACCACGCGCTTTCAAGAAACCAATGATGCGTTGGATCTCGATCACCGCAATCGGATCGATACCTGCGAAAGGCTCGTCCAACAAAATAAAGCGTGGTTGTGTTGCCAAGGCGCGCGCGATTTCTACACGACGGCGCTCACCGCCTGACAAGGCAACCGCCGGCGATTTACGCAAATGCAACACGCGCAACTCTTGTAACAAATCTACCAAGCGTTTTTCGATTTCTGCTTCACCCAATGGCTGGTCTTTGTCGTCACGTTGCAATTCGAGCACCGCACGCACGTTGTCTTCGACATTGAGTTTGCGAAAGATCGACGCCTCTTGTGGCAAATAACTCAGGCCTAAGCGCGAGCGGCGGTGAATCGGTAGATCGGTCACAGACTTGCCGTCGATGGTGATGCTTCCAGAGTCAGCCCGCACCAAGCCCACGATCATGTAAAAGGATGTAGTTTTACCGGCACCGTTGGGGCCCAACAAGCCGACGACTTCGCCTTTTTGGACAGCGATGGAAACGTCATACACCACGGTACGAGAACCGTAGGATTTTTCTAAGTTCAGGGCTTCGAGGCGACTCACTGGCATGTCCATCATCGCGCCTCAGGCAGTTTTTTACGGGGCGCCAAAGTAGCGCGCACACGACCACCGGTTTTATTCACGTTGTCGTCAGTGGGTCGTCCGTCTATGGTGAACAAATCGGTTAAGTTTTCATAGGTAATGACCTTACCGGTCATTTGGTCGTTCAAAATCGGGCCTTTGTAACGACGCACTTCAGCGTTATCGATTAACTTGACGCGGTCGATTTTGCCGTCGTATTCAATGCGCAGGCCTTCGCCTTCGACAAATTCATCGACACCTTCACGCTTTTGGCGAAAGAAGGCACGTTTGTTGGGTTCGGGCAAGATGATGCCGTATTGGTAGCCATCAGCGTCTTCACGGATTTCAATCTTGGTTCCGCGCATCACCATAGTGCCTTTGTTGAGAACGGCGCGTCCTGTGAAGATACTGACTTGGCGCAGCTCGTCGTGCACCAAATTGTCGGCTTCGATATTCATCGGCTTGTCGCGGTCTGCTTTTTCTGCCGACGCCGCTACGGGCAGTAGAGCCAAGAGCGAAGCAAGAAAAATGGCGGGGAAGTGATTCAAGGCACGAATATTGCTGTAGGTGCCCGAATGATATCAGCGTCCGCGGCGAACTTCCCCAATTAAATAGTCAGTGATCTGCAAAGCGCGCTCCATGGTCCCCGCTAGAGAACCGTCGGTATAAAAGCGTCCCGCCACGCCCAGCGCAGGAACGCCTTGTACTTTGAACGCTTCCTGCAATTGCGTGGCACGACGGGCTTTAGTGGCAACACCAAAACTGTTGAAGGTTTCTAGGAACTTTTGTTCAGCCAATCCATTCTTACCAGCCCAGACAGCCAAAGCATTGCCAGACGTCAAATTCTGCTTTTCGTTGTGAATCGCGTTGAACAATTTGACGTGCATCGCCTCGACCATGCCTAAGGATTCCCACACGTAATACGCGCGTTGCTGGGCCTCGAAGTCTTCACGGAACCGCACGGGCACACGTTTGACCACCACGTCTTTCGACACGGATTTGATCCAAGACGCAAACCGCGATTCAAAGGCATTGCAATGCGGGCAGCTGTACCAAAAAAACTCAATCACTTCGACCTTGCCATCTGCGACCTCGGTAGGGACGCGTTTGTCAAGCGATACGTACTCAATGCCCTCCTCAGGTTTCTTATTGGCTTGCGCCTGCGCGGAGTGCCCAAAAGTGCATGCAGTTAATGCAGCTACAGAAAATTCACGACGTTTCATCTCTACCCCGTATAAAAAAATTAACGCTGCACCCGCACCATCGCGGATTCGATATGCGCATTCTCGAGTTTGTTTCGTACCCGCTCGGCTTCCACCTTGTCAACAGGACCCACGCGCACACGAAATACCGTACGACCGCCTTGTTCGCGTTCGCTCAATTTGGCGTCTAGCCCTAAAAATCCGAGTTTGGCGCGCTGGGCTTCTGCCTCGTCTGCGGTGCGAAATGCGCCCGCTTGGACAAAATAAATAAAAGGATCGTTCGCAGCAGTTGGGTCTTCGCTAGGCTTGGGCTCGACCGATCTAACTTCTAAAGGCTTGCTTTCTGTGGGCTTGGGTTTAGCGAAATCACCAATGGGGTCTGCACTTTTAGCATCTGGTTTAACAGGCGTATCTGACTTGCCATCCGTCTTGGTATCGCCGTCGGCTTTGTCTGCAGGCTTGGCGGGGTTCTTTCCGTAAAGCGGTGCGTTGGGGTCCCAGTCTTTGTTCTTTTTGTCTTCCGCGCTGTCGGCTTCGCTGGAGCGGGTTTGCCCTTTGTTCATGAATGGGATCGGCATTTTGGTGACATAAATTGCTAGTCCCAAAGCGATAGTCAAGCCCACCACCAAGCCGATGATGAAGCCGACCAATGTGTTTCCGCGCTGCTGTTTCAATGCCATCGTGTGTCTGCCTCTAAAACTTGTTACATGCTCTCAGGCGCACTCACGCCAAGCAATGCCAGACCATTGTGCAATACCTGTGCTGTGGCGGCTACCAGCGCCAAACGCGCTTGCTTGACTTGTGGGTCATCGACCAAGATGCGCTCGGCATCGTAGTAGCTGTGATACGCCGCCGCTAGTTCACGCAGATAAAAGGTCACGTCGTGTGGCGCAAAGTCTTGAGCGGCGGCGCTCAGCATGTCCGGGTATTTGGCTAAGAGCATCATCAAGGACTGCGCTGGGGCGCTGTCTAGCGCAGACAGATCGGCTGATACCAAACCCTCCAAGGCCTTGGACAGCAATTGGCTTCGCTCTTCCATGGAGTGCGTCAAGTCTTTTGCGGAACCGAAGGAGTTGACCAACACAGAGCAAATCCGCGCATGCGCGTATTGCACGTAGTACACAGGGTTGTCGTTGTTCTTGGTTACTGCCAAATCAACATCGAAGGTGTATTCGGTATCGGGCTTGCGGCTGAGCAAGAAGAAACGCACTGCGTCTTTGCTGGTCCACTCGATCAGGTCGCGCAAGGTGACGTAACTGCCCGCACGCTTAGAAATTTTGACTTCTTCGCCACCGCGCATCACGCGCACCATGGTGTGCAACACGTAATCGGGATAGCCCTGCGGAATACCCACGTTCGCCGCTTGCAAACCAGCGCGCACGCGTGCGATGGTGCCGTGGTGGTCGCTGCCTTGGATATTCACCACCCGTGCAAAACCACGTTGCCATTTGGCAATGTGGTACGCCACATCGGGCACAAAGTAGGTGAAAGTGCCGTCCGACTTGCGCATGACGCGGTCTTTGTCGTCGCCGTAGTTGGTCGACTTCAACCACAAGGCACCATCTTGTTCGTAGGTTTTGCCCGCCGCTTGCAAGCGTGCGACCGCGTCAGCCACTTTGCCATCGGTATAGAGGCTGGACTCGAGATAGTAGTTATCAAACTTGACTTCAAAGGCCTTCAAGTCTAAGTCTTGCTCGTGGCGCAAATAGGCCACAGCAAATTGGCGGATGCCGTTCAAGTCGTTCACGTCACCGCTAGCCGTGAAACTGCGGTCATCCGCTGTGACGGTTTTTTTGGCTATGAAATCGGCCGCAATGTCTGCGATGTATTCGCCGTTGTAAAACGCTTTGCTAGCTGGGTTATCAGGGTCGGTCGGCCAACAGTCGTCACCGGGTTTGAAGCCTTGTGCGCGCAGTTGGGTGCTTTTGGCCAAGGTATCGATTTGCACGCCCGCATCGTTGTAATAGAACTCGCGGTAGACATCTAAACCTTGCGTTTCTAGCAAATTGCAAATCGCGTCACCTAAGGCGGCTTGTCGGCCGTGGCCTACGTGCAAAGGGCCGGTGGGATTGGCGGAAACGAATTCAACTAGAACGCGCTGTCGAGTTTTGGCGTCGCTCTGGCCTTGTGCAGCGTCAACAGCGGTCGGGCTTTGGTAACCAAATCGGTCCTTAGCGGACAACACCTCGCGCACGATCTGCTGCTTGGCGGCAGGCTTTAAACGTAAATTTATAAAGCCTGGTCCCGCAATTTCAATGTCTTGCACCCAAGTTTGGTAGATGGGCAACGCCAGTAGGTCCGAGCGCAATTGCTCTCCCAATTCGCGCGGGTTCTTTTTCATGGCCTTGGCCAATTGCATGGCGGCGGTGATGGCCAAATCGCCGTGGGACGCCAATTTGGGACTTTCGAATACGGCCTGCAGCCCAGAACCGGGCAACAAACCATCTAGGGCTTGGCGCAAACCGGCCAGCAGTTCTTCTTTGACTTGGAGCATGGGGCGATTTTACGTTCGGTACTGCGCACTAAGCGCATCTACACTCTTGCCATGCAATACCTTTCACGTGGCACAAGCACCCTAGAACATCTATCCCCCATTTGGTTAGTACCCGTGATGGGCTGGTGCGGCTTGGCGCAAGCATGGTGGCGCGCTTCAGAGTCCGATGAGGGGCACGCTACTTTATTGGCAACGATCGCTGGCGCTGTGGCGTTGGTTATTTTTCTGGTGGTAAGCCTATTGAGTCTGGTACGTTGGTCCAAATACCCTTGGGCCGTTGCTATGGATATGCAGCATCCTGATCAGCACCCATTTCTGGCAACCATTCCCATTTCCATCATGCTATTGGCAGGTTTGGGGGTATCGATGTTTTGGAATGTGTCTGAAAATCTCAACACTGGACTACGTCTTACATGGGCAGCTGGTTCTTTATTAGAAATCGCCGCAACACTTTGGGTGACTGCGCGATGGTTGCAAGCCAAGGAAGCAGGAGGTCCAAGTTGGAACGCCATCACGCCTGTTTTGTTTATCCCCGTAGTGGGAAATGCGCTGGCGCCTTTGGCAGGGCTGACGATTGAACTAGAACCTTGGGCCATGGCGCAGTTTGGTCTGGGGCTATTTTTATGGCCGGTCATGCTAGCTTTATTGGTAGTGCGTTGGGTGCATGTCGGCCCCTTGCCACCGCGCATGGTTCCCTCCTTGTTCATCATGGTTGTCCCCCCTTCTATCGTCGGCTTAGACCTATTGCTTATGGGCGTGGCACTGCCTTGGATTTGGTGCGTGTGGGGAATTGCAGCCTTCTTTTTAGCGTTGGCCATGACGCAAATCAATACCCTGCGCAACCTGCCCTTTGGCATGCCACATTGGGGCATGAGCTTTCCGATGGCAGCATTCACCATCCTCAGCTTGCGATTAGCCTTCGAAGCCAACTGCAAGTGGCTGGTGCTCCCTAGTTATGCCCTACTTGCTACCACCACCATGCTAGTTCTATGGCTAAGCTTTGCGACTCTCAAGGGCCTGCAAAGCGGAGACTTGCTAACGCCAGAAGCGGGCTAAGTCCCTGGTTCTTGTTTTTACCCTAAGATCGCTTTTTACCCTTTTTTCTTTTTCCCATTCCTCAGACGCACCATGACCTACGCCACGCAGCCACGCACCATTGTTCATAGCCTTCAAGTCGCCACCAACTTGCACCATTTCATAGAGTCCCAAGTTTTGCCTGATACGGGTATCAGCGCCCACCAGTTTTGGCAAGGCTTTGATGCCATCGTGCAAGACTTGGCACCCAAAAACATAACTTTGCTGGCCGAACGTGACCGTTTGCAAACCGAACTCGACCAATGGCATAAAAAGAACCCTGGCCCAATCAAAGACATGAAGGCCTACCGGAAATTTTTAGAAAGCATTGGCTACTTGGTGCCCGTGCCCGACAAAGTCAAAGCCACCACCCAAAACGTCGATGCCGAACTGGCGCTGCAAGCGGGCCCGCAATTGGTGGTGCCCATCTTGAATGCGCGTTATGCACTGAACGCCGCAAATGCACGCTGGGGTTCTTTGTACGACGCCTTGTACGGCACAGATGCGCTACCAGAAACAGGCGGCGCTGAAAAAGGCAAAGCCTACAACCCCGTGCGTGGCGCCAAAGTGATTGAATATGCACGCTATGTGTTGGATCGCACCGTGCCATTGAAAAAGGGCTCCCACATCGACTCCACTGGCTACGCCATCGTGAAGGGCGAATTGGTGGTCACCTTAGGCAAAGGCGTCACCTCAACATTAGCAAAACCTGCGCAATTCATTGGCTTCCAAGGATCTGCTTCGCATCCGACATCTGTTTTGCTGGAACACAACGGACTGCATTTGGACATTCAAATCAACCGCAACACCCCTATTGGCGCAACGGACGCTGCAGGCGTTTGCGACCTGGTGGTGGAGGCGGCCTTGTCGACTATTTTGGATTTGGAAGACTCGGTTGCCGTGGTCGACGCCCAAGACAAAGTGCTGGCCTATAGCAATTGGCTAGGCATTGTGAAAGGCACACTGACCGAAGCTGTCGAAAAAGGTGGCCGCACCTTCACCCGCGGCCTCAACCCTGATCGCCAATACACCGGCAAAAAAGGTGAGGTAGTTACTCTGCACGGACGCTCTTTGTTGTTCTTGCGCAATGTTGGCCACCTGATGACCAACCCTGCCATTTTGTACACCGACAAACACGGTACCACCCACGAAATTCCAGAAGGCATTTTGGATGCCGTGGTCACCACGGCCATCGCTTTGCACGACCTCAAAGGCCATGGCAAAAACGGTATTCGCAACTCTCGAACTGGTTCTGTGTATATCGTCAAACCCAAAATGCATGGGCCTGCTGAAGTGGCATTTGCTGCTGAATTATTTAGCCGTGTTGAAAAAGTTTTAGGACTGGCCGATAGCACCGTCAAGCTCGGCATCATGGACGAAGAGCGTCGCACCAGCGTGAACTTGAAGGCTTGTATTGCTGCCGCATCCAGCCGCGTAGCCTTTATCAACACAGGCTTCCTTGACCGCACGGGCGATGAAATGCACACCGCGATGCAAGCGGGGCCCATGTTGCGCAAAGGCGATATGAAGAGCAGTGCGTGGATCCAAGCCTACGAAAAGAACAACGTGTTGGTTGGCTTGTCTTGCGGTTTGCGTGGCAAAGCACAAATCGGTAAAGGTATGTGGGCCATGCCTGATTTGATGGCCGCGATGTTGCAACAAAAAATCGCGCATCCCAAAGCGGGTGCCAACACAGCTTGGGTGCCAAGCCCCACAGCCGCTGTGCTTCACGCCATGCACTACCACCAAGTCAAGGTCAGCGATGTGCAAAAAGAGTTGGAAAAAATCGACCTCAACAAAGTGCGCAACAAGATCTTGGATGACTTGCTACAAGTTCCTGTGGTCGCTAAAGCCAACTGGAGTGCCAGCGAAAAACAACAAGAGCTGGACAACAACGTGCAAGGCATCTTGGGCTATGTGGTGCGCTGGATTGACCAAGGTGTAGGTTGCTCTAAAGTGCCTGACATCCACAACGTCGGTCTGATGGAAGACCGCGCGACCCTGCGCATTTCTAGCCAGCACATAGCCAACTGGTTAGAGCACGGTGTGGTGACATCCGCACAAGTGAAGTCGACGTTTGAACGTATGGCTGCCGTAGTGGACCAACAAAATGCAGCAGATCCCCTTTACAAAGATATGGCAGGTCATTTCGCCACCTCTGCCGCTTACAAAGCTGCATTAGATTTGGTTTTCAAAGGTAAAGAACAACCCAGTGGCTACACCGAGCCCCTGTTGCATGCATGGAGACTTAAAGTCAAATCGACTGCATGAGTGACTCTTTTATACAAACCGTCGCGCGCTTTGCCTTGCGCTCTGTCATAGGCTTGGTTCTATCGGCTCTCTTGTTGTTAGGTGGTTATTTGGCATTCACCTACCACTACACCTACTCGCAAGGCGAGAGCGTGGGGTTTGTGCAAAAGCTGTCTTATAAGGGCTGGGTTTGTAAAACATGGGAGGGCGAGCAGATACGTGCATTAGCGTCTTTGCCCGCCATTCCCGACAAATTTTTCTTTACGGTGCGAGATGATGCAGTCGCTGATCAAATCAATACGCATATTGGTCAAAAAGTGGTGATGCTCTACCAACAGCATCGCGGCTTGCCAAACTGTTTTGGCGAAACCGAATATTTCATTGTGGCGGTTCGCCCTGCGCCCGCCGATTAAGCACAGACTGCAAAACGGGTTGCTTGCGCACCACTTCTGCTGGTGTTTTTATAGGTGATTTGCTGGTGGATGGTAATTCCCGAGGCGCCAATGGATAAACCAACTGCTGCAAGTGCCGTACACCGTTGTTGACCTTCACCCACCATTTAGAAAAAGAATCCATAGGTTGATCAAGCTCGCGAAATAGTCTTGGGGCTGGACGTTTTTGCCAAGGTATCGAGGACATTTCTGGCACACGTAGGTGGTCAACCATATGGACAGCTTTGGCTTGCGCCAAAGCGCGCTCAATATCTGTCGCAGAACCAAACCAAGTTTGCGTGGACATAGCCACCATGCGCTCGCCCACAAACTGCCAACGACGCTCGCTCCATGGCCTTAGCGCTAAGCTTTCAGACCATACTGCTGCAACACAGACCACATCTGCGGGTAGGTCTTTGGGCATATCCGCCAAGCACCAAGGGTGCACCAGCCAGACATCACGGCCTTTCACTGTGTTTGCATCGGGCGCGACGAAACCTAGCAACGGTGGTGGCTCTGCTGTCACTCTGGGAATATTCCACTCAAATGCTTGCTCGCTGGATTGCGTCAACACTGCAGGGCTGTTAGCCAAAATTTCAATCGTTTCGTAAGTGGTGTCCAACACTGTGCCGCGACTGAACCAGGCAGGTGGCGCAAACATTTCCACGTTTTCTGCATTGAACAAATAAGGCTTGTTGCTACCCGTCGAGCTGACCCATTGCCAACTCAAGTAATTGCTCGCCACATCACCATCGAGCAAATGGCTGTACATCCAATCCGCGCCAACGCGCCAATGCACTTTGCGCAGATGCACCAAATAACTGGCCAACCATAGTCGCGCGTGGTTGTGCAAATATCCGGTGGCATAGAGCATACGAACAGCGTGGTCGATCACAGGCACGCGCGAACAAGCATGCATCACATCTTCTGGCATCTCACGCTTGTAGGAGGCATCTGGCAATATGCCTTCGCGCAAAGAGGCACCAATTCCATCTCCATGGTGTTTGTGCAAATGCTGAAAGTATTCACGCCACCCCAACTCAAACATCAACTTATGTTGTACGCCTAATCGATGGCGATGGAACATCACATAGGCAATGTCTGGAACGCTTAAAAAACCATGGGTCAAATACGGCGACAAATGCGTGACTGCACCGTCTAGCGAATTACGGGTGTGCGCATAATCCTTTGGGTTCACCAGGTCAAGGCGCGCTTGCGCGGCTTGCGGGGTTGGCGCAAATTCGTACATAGATCCCTATGCCGCAGCGAGCTCTAAAGCATCGACGAATAGTGCTGCTACATCACAGCCCGTTTGGTCAAAAATTTCTTGGAAACAGGTGGGGCTTGTGACATTGATTTCTGTCAAGTTATCGCCAATCACATCTAAGCCAATCAACAACAAGCCACGTTGCGCCAACACGGGGCCAATAGCCTCTGCAATTTCTCGATCGCGCGCAGAAATGGCTTGTGCAACACCCTTGCCGCCAGCAGCTAAATTGCCACGCACCTCTCCGCCCTGTGGAATACGCGCCAAACAATACGGCACAACTTTGCCGCCAATCACTAAAACACGTTTGTCGCCTTGGGAAATAGCAGGCAGAAACTTTTGAACCATGACGGTTTGCGCACCTTCGCGATTCAATGTCTCGATGATGGCGCCGAGATTGAGCGCGTCATCTTTGACACGAAAAATCCCCATGCCACCCATGCCATCTAAGGGCTTCAAAATAATGTCGCGGTGCACGGCTTGAAAAGCTCTAATCGCTTGAGCATCACGCGTCACCAAAGTCGGGCTGATGAATTGCGCAAACTCCAATATGGCGAGTTTTTCTGGATGATTACGAAGCGCACTGGGTTTGTTAAAAACTTTCGCACCTTCGCGCTCTGCTTGTTCTAATAAATGCGTAGCGTAAAAGTATTCACTGTCAAACGGCGGGTCTTTGCGCATCACCACCGCATCGAAACTATGCAAAACACGGTCGGCATGCACGCCCTGCACTTCAAACCATGTCTCTTGAGCACCTGTGAGGTGCACTTGCTCAACTTGGGCATTCACCGCTTGACCACTTTGCCAAACTACATGATGCGGTTCACATACAAACAATTGGTGGCCGCGTTTCTGCGCCTCTCGCATCATCGCAAACGTGGTGTCTTTGTAGATTTGGAAAGACGCCAACGGGTCAGCGATGAAGAGAATCTTCATAACTTAGATTTCA
>RFTR01000044.1 GCA_009923345.1 Betaproteobacteria bacterium | reverse complement strand
ATGGTGCCGAAGTGGCGCGACTCATTCAGACAGGTCTTGGCACGCCGAACATTCGTGAACAGGCGCCCAAGCCAAACTGTCTGGCGATTTCTCCGCTCAATCCCCGGTTTTTTAAATACGTGATGGCTTGGGGGGAAGACTTGAGGTGTTTGCGATAGGCTTCACCCGCTTTTTCTAAAACTTCGGTCAGTGTGGTTTGCTTTTGGCGGGCCTGGGCGGCGCGTTCGCGGTCTTGGGGCGAGACATCTTCTTCAGGCACTTGCATACCTGCGTTTTGGGCTAAATCTTTGACGGCTTCGACAAAGTTCATGCCGGCGTGGTCCATCAAAAAACCGATAGCGTTTCCGTTTTTGCCGCAGCCAAAGCAATGGAAAAACTGCTTAGTCGGACTAACCGAAAAGGAGGGGGATTTCTCGCCGTGGAAGGGGCACAGCCCCATGTAATTGGCACCGCCTTTTTTCAGAGTGACGTAGCGTCCCACCACCTCGACCACGTCGGTGCGGTCGAGGAGTTCTTGGATGAAGGTTTGTGGGATCGCCATGGAAGCAAAGCATAACCCTGCGCAGACTCCCCGCGTGGAAGCCTAGCGCCACTTAATAAATGGGGAAATGCTGTTGGGGCAGCTAATTAAATTGTTATGCTCATTTTGGCGCGAGACGAATAGCGCCATCCAAGCGAATGACTTCGCCATTGAGCATTTCATTTTCAAAAATGTGCAAGGCGAGTTTGGCGTAGTCTTGCGGTGTACCTAAGCGCGAGGGGAAGGGCACGCTGGCGGCCAGAGAGTCTTGCACCTCTTGGGGCAGGCCAAACATCATGGGGGTACGGAAAATGCCTGGGGCGATGGTCATATTGCGGATGCCGTTACGCGCTAAGTCGCGAGCAATCGGGAGTGTCATGCCGACCACGCCGCCTTTAGACGCGCTGTATGCGGCCTGGCCCATTTGTCCGTCATAGGCGGCCACCGACGCAGTTGAAATGATGGCGCCACGCTCGCCACTGGCTTCAGGTTCGTTGTGGCTCATGGCTTCAGCCGCCAAGCGGATCATGTTGAAGCTACCGATCAGGTTGACCGTGATCGTCTTCGTGAAAACGTCTAATTTGTGCGCACCGTGTTTGCCCACGGTTTTCTCTGCGGGGGCGATGCCTGCGCAGTTGACCAGGCCCATCAATTTGCCCATAGACACAGCCTTGGCAATAACGGCTTGTCCATCGGCTTCTTTGCTGACGTCGCAGGCGACAAACGCGCCACCGATGTCTTTGGCCACGGTTTGGCCCTTTTCAACCTGCATATCGGCAATCACCACATGCGCGCCATGTTGGGCTAAGGCGCGGGCTGTTCCTTCGCCCAATCCTGATGCTCCGCCTGTGACGATAAAAACCTTGCCTTGGATCTCCATGAATATCTCCGATGTGTGAATGAGGATGGCTGACGTGTCTTTTTACGTTGACGTAACGTCAATTATGCTGGATCGTCGATCGGGGACAATCTAACCGCTTGCCAAATGCCCATGCAATAACTGCCACCTTTCAGAATAAGAATACGAAATCCAATGCTCCAAAATTCAGCGCTAAATAAAACTACTGAACCAATGCCCCCGGGTGAATTGCTGTCCCCAGGGACCGGTATCAAGGTGAAACGTGCGATTGCTAAGTTTTTAGGTTGTGCTGTGGTGGTGGTGGTGACGGCTTGTAGCACCCAAGGGCCCCTCAAACCCGGCACAGGTGCTACTTCTGAAGGTGTTAGCAAAGACACGGCTTCGGATTCACCCGTAGCCAAGCGCGTTCCCAAATTTGGACTAGCTTTGGGAGGCGGAGCCGCCAGAGGATTTGCCCACGTTGGCGTCATTCAAGTATTAGAGGAAGCTGGTATCAAACCCGACTATGTTGTGGGAACCTCCGCCGGTAGCTTGGTCGCTGCCTTTTACGCCAGCGGCAAAAACGGCGCACAGCTGCAACAACTGTCCGAAACTATGGATGAAGCCACCATCACCGACTGGACGATTCCTTTGCTCAGCCGAGGAATGATGCGCGGTGATGCTCTAGCCCGCTACGTCAACAGCAAAACTGGCAATCAAAAGATTGAGGACTTACCCATGTCTTTGGGCATAGTGGCTACCGATTTGCAAACTGGACAGGGTGTTTTGTTCCAACGTGGCGACTTAGGCACTGCTGTACGCGCGTCGAGTTCGGTACCCTCTGTTTTTGAGCCCGTCAAGATTGGAACGCGTGAGTTTGTCGATGGTGGCTTGGTGTCCCCAGTTCCTGTGCGGTTTGCCCGCCAGATGGGCGCAGAGTTTGTTTTGGCCGTAGATATTTCCAGCACGCCAGAGAACGCAAAAACAGGCGATATGTTCCAAATCTTGATGCAAACCTTCACCATCATGGGAAAAAGCATCAACAACTTGGAATTGCGGGAAGCCGATGTGGTCGTTCGACCTGCCTTAGGGACTGTGGGGTCGGCGGAATTTAGCGCAAGGCGCAAATCTATAGAAGCTGGACGTGCCGCCATGCTTGCTGCACTGCCAAAAGTGCGCGTTGCACTCTTGCCTCGATAAAAAAAGAGGGCCCGTCTTTCGACGGGCCCTTCAATGGATCTCAACACCCAAGGGTGATTAAAAAGATCCGAGGAGACAATCTTTTCAAATTAACGCTTTTTTGCAACTGTCTTGCTGACTTTTGCAGCAGTTTCAGTTACAGCGTTGAAGTTGCTTTCAGCTAAGTCAGTAGCTTGTTTGACAACTTTTTGAACAGATTCAGCGGCCGTGTTGCTTGCATTGAGAGCTTGCTTCAAGAAAGCCACTGCAGACTCAGAGCCAGCAGGTGCGTTTTTCAAAGCAGAGTCAAAAAAGCTTACGAATTGTTTTTGAGCTTCAGCGGCTTTGGCTTCAACAGCTTTGCCCAATTCAGCGCCAGTCTCAGAAGTGATTTCATACACGTGGCGTGAGTAGGAAGCAGTTTTTTCAGCCAAAGGTTGGAAAAACTCAGCTTGGAGAGCCAAAACTTGTTGTGGATCTTTAGCGCCCATCAAGCTTTTGAAGAAGTCAGCGGACTCAGTCAATGAGCTGCGTGCGGCAGTCAAGTTAAGTTCCACCAGCTTTTCAACGCTAGTGAAAGCGTCGTTGCTCATGGCGAATGCGCTATTCAAGGCGGCTTTGTTAGAAGCGACGATTTGTTCGGTAGTAATCATGTGAATCTCCAGAAATGTGAAAGTTGATAAAAATGTTGCTTTGCAGCAATGGGATGGAGTTTAGGGTTATCCCGAGTTTTTACAACACTTTTGAGGGGTACCAAGCGTGCTTTAGAGGTGACAGCCTAAACAAGGACTTAGCGCAGCATGCGGAGACAATGCTTTGATTGACAAGGCCAAACGGGGTGTATGCGCGCTTTTTATTCAGATCAATTTGTATTACCGCTTCCGCTGGGCCACCGATTTCCCATGGGCAAGTACCGGGTTTTGCGAGACCGCTTGGCAGTCGAAATACCTGCCATCCAAACCAACGTCGCCCAACCCGCTACCGATGGTGAATTGGCCCTAGTGCACGCGCCACATTACATACAGGCGGTCGAACAAGGCACCTTGGGCGACAAGGCGCAGCGTGAAATTGGTTTCCCTTGGTCCCCAGAAATGGTGGCCAGGTCTAGGCGCTCGACTGGAGCCACCATCATGGCGGCCAGGGCGGCTTTGTTTGGGCACGAGGGCATAGCCGCCAACTTGGCAGGTGGAACCCACCATGCTTATGCGGATAAGGGAAGCGGTTTTTGTGTTTTTAACGACGCAGCGGTAGCCACCCGTTTGATGCAAAGCGAATGGAGTCGCCAGCACCGCCAGCCTTTGAAAGTGGCCATCATCGATTTGGATGTGCACCAAGGTAACGGAACCGCGCATATTTTTGGGCAGGATGACTCGGTTTTCACGCTGTCTATCCATGGCGCCAGAAACTTTCCATTTGCCAAAGAAACCAGCGACTTAGATGTGGAATTGCCCGACGGTTGCGACGACAGCAGCTACTTACAAGCCCTTGAGCAAGCTTTTGAGACTTTAGAAAACCGCTTTGAACCCGGCTTGGTGGTGTATCTGGCTGGCGCTGACCCGCACGAAGGTGATCGCTTGGGGCGATTGAAGTTGAGTTTTGATGGCTTGGAAGCGCGGGACAGGCGGGTGTTCGACTGGGCCTTTGAAAAAGGCATCCCAATGGCTTTTGCCATGGCCGGTGGCTACGGTGAGAACATCGCCGACACTGTACAGGTGCAAGTGAATACGTATCGTGTCGCCTATGCCTATTGGCTTCGCTGGCAAAATCGCTCCTTATGAGTGAAAAACCAACCGTACGCGTCCAACCCCAGTCGCGTAGTACTTTCAAAGTGTTTCGTCAAATCACCACGCGTTGGGAAGACAACGACGTTTACGGCCATATCAACAACGCGGTTTACTACAGCTATGTCGATACAGCGGTCAATGCCTATTTGATTGCGCAGGGTGCCTTAGATATCCACGCCGGTAAAACGATTGGCTTGGTAATCGAGAACCATTGCAACTTTTTTTCGCCTCTGGCCTTTCCGCAAATCATTGAAGCGGGTATACGCGTTAGTGGCGCACTTCATCCACGTCTATGTCAACGCCCGTGACAGACGTCCCGTGACAAGCCTACCCCCCGAATTACAAAATGTTTTGGAGAAATTGAGATGACCACCCCCGTAAGCGACAGCCAAGCCGTTGACCATGCCATCACTTCACGCATGTCGGCACGTGCTTTTACCAATCAACCGGTGCCTAAAACTTTGATCACCGAAATCTTGCAAGTGGCGAGTCGCGCACCTTCAGGCACCAACACCCAACCTTGGAAAGTCTATGTTTTGCAAGGAAAAAGCCGTGACAGCTTGGTTGAAAAAGTCTGCGCCGCGCATGACGCCATCCGCGCCAATCCTGAAGTCGGTAAGCAATACCAAGAGCAATATGACTATTACCCAACGCAGTGGGTCAGTCCTTATATAGACCGCCGCCGGGAAAACGGTTGGAGTTTGTATGGCTTGCTCGGTATTGGCAAAGGTGACAAAGACAAAATGCATTTGCAGCACCAACGCAATTTCAAATTCTTTGATGCGCCTGTTGGCATGATGTTCACTTTGGACCCCATCATGGGTCGCGGCTCGATGTTTGATTACGGCATGTTTGTGCAAAATATCATGTTGGCAGCGCGCGCGCGTGGCTTGCATACGTGCCCGCAGGCTGCTTGGAATCACTTCCACAGCATCATCCTTCCGCATATTGGTGCTGGTGAGGGTGAGATGCTAGTGTGCGGGTTGTCGCTTGGATGGGCGGATACCTCAGACAAGGTGAATACCTTTACAACACCGCGCGTTCCTGCTGAAGAATTCACCCATTGGCTCGACTGAACCCATGATCATCACCAGTCTGCTCGACACAGACCTCTATAAGTTCACCATGATGCAGGCTGTGCTGCATCAGTTTCCTAGCGCGCAAGTTACTTACAAATTCAAATGCCGCAACCCTGGTATTGCGCTGGCGCCTTATGTCCAGGAGATCCGCAGCGAAATTAAATCCTTGTGTAGCTTGAAATTCCAAGAGGAAGAATTGGAATGGTTGCGCAGTCTGCGTTTTATAAAAAGCGATTTCATCGACTTTTTAGGATTATTTCGCCTGAATGAAAAATATATACAGGTTACGCCGACACAAAACGGTGAAATAGATATCACCATACAGGGCCCTTGGCTACACACCATCTTGTTTGAGATTCCTGTTTTGGCCATTGTGAATGAGGTGTATTTCCGCAATACCCAAAAGGCGCCGGATTTTGTCGAAGGTCGCCAACGATTAGAGAAAAAAATTGAAACACTGCGCGCCGAAAGACTCAGCGATTTAAAGATCGCCGACTACGGCACGCGCCGTCGGTTTTCCAAAGCTTGGCACGAGGAAATTTTGCGTGTGCTGTCGGTCAAATTGGGCGCCGAACCAGTTGGGCAATTAGCCGGTACCAGCAATGCATTGTTGGCGATGAAACTCAATTTGCGTCCGCTTGGCACCATGGCACATGAATATTTGCAAGCTTGCCAAGCGTTGGGCCCGCGCTTGCGCGATAGCCAAGTGTTTGGCTTTGAGACTTGGGCACGTGAATACCGTGGGGACTTGGGCATTGCCTTGAGCGACGTCTACGGCATTGAGCCGTTTTTGCGTGATTTCGATATGTATTTCTGCAAGTTGTTTGACGGCGCTCGGCATGACAGTGGCGATCCATTCACATGGGGCGAGCGCATGATCGAACACTACCGTCAAAACCGTGTTGACCCCTTGACCAAGACTCTGATTTTTAGTGATGGGTTGACGGTCGAGCGCATCATTGCCCTCTACCAACAGTTCAGAGGGCGTTGCCAACTTGCTTTTGGAATTGGTACTAACCTAACCAATGATCTGGGCTACGAGCCGCTGCAAATAGTGATCAAGATGGTTGAATGCAACGGACAACCTGTGGCCAAGCTTTCAGATACCCCCTCTAAAAACATGTGCGAAGACCAAAATTACTTGGCGTATTTACGCCAAGTGTTCGGTATTGCATCTCCAAACTAAAGGCCTCCTATGGTTACATTGCTCATCATTATTTTTGCCGTCACCTATGCGGCTATTGCCTTCGAGCATCCGCTCAAAATCAATAAATCAGCTTCAGCTTTATTGGGAGCAGGGCTGTTATGGGCCATTTATGCGCTAGCTTCTAATGACTATGCGCAAATTAACCAAGAGTTGTCTACCAGCCTAATCGGTACCGCGCAAATTGTTTTCTTTTTGATGGCTGCCATGGCCATAGTGGAGGTCGTAGACGCTCACCAAGGCTTTGATGTGGTGACTGCAAGAATCAATACCCAAAGCTTGCCGATGTTGCTGTGGATTATTTGTTGGGTAGCTTTTTTCCTTAGTTCAATTTTGGACAACTTAACAACCACGATTGTGATGATTTCTTTGGTCCGCAAACTCCTCGACAGCCGCGAAGATAGGTTATTTTTTGCAGGAATGATCGTCATCGCTGCAAATGCTGGAGGTGCATGGTCACCCATTGGAGATGTGACAACGACCATGCTTTGGATCGGTGGGCAAATTACTCCGCTAGCAATTATCCAAACCCTGTTTTTACCTTCAGTGGTAAATTTGTTGGCGCCACTATTGGTCGTGAGTTGGATGTTGCGGGGCAAGTCTGTGATGGCCCCGACCCATATTGAATCAACCGATGGATTTTCTACTTCAGCTTTCGAGAGGAACACCATGTTCTTCTTAGGCCTCGGCGTATTGGTTGCTGTACCGGCTTTCAAAACAGTCACCCACTTACCTCCTTTCATGGGCGTTCTGTTGGGACTAGGGCTGCTTTGGCTAGTGGGTGATTTGATACATAAAGATAAATCTTTTGAGGCTAGAAACCATCTTGACCTCTCTACCGCCTTGTCGCGGATCGATATGTCATCGATTGTTTTTTTTATCGGAATACTTCTTGCGGTCTCTATTCTTGAACATACGCATGTTCTCTCTTCCCTTGCTGCATGGCTTGATGAAACTGTGGGTCGACTAGATTTAATTGTTTTATTGATCGGACTGGTGAGCGCTGTTGTGGACAACGTGCCTCTGGTCGCCGCCTCAATGGGGATGTATAGCCTTGAAAAATACCCTGCCGACAGTTTTATATGGGAGTTTCTTGCCTATTGCGCGGGTACAGGCGGATCCATACTGATCATCGGTTCAGCAGCGGGCGTTGCTGCGATGGGGATTGAAAAGATCGATTTCGTGTGGTACTTGAAAAAAATAAGTGGATTGGCTTTTATTGGATACATTGCTGGCGCGCTGGTATACATAGCTGAGTTCGCCTAAGTTTTTTAAATGTACTGACTTATCTGAATATGCAACTTGATGTGGTGCTTGGGCTTGTTGGTATCAATGTAGTTTTGCTAATGCTCTTGCTTTGGCGTTCTATTTCAAAGCCATCTCATGATGACACCACGGTCATTCAGAAATATCTAGACGAAAAACTAGAGCGCTTAGAAAGAGCCTTGCGTCTCGAAGTGACTGAAGCATCGCGAGATGCGCGTCAAGAACTCACCCAGAACTTAGCTACCTTTCAACAAAGCCAAATTCAGCAACTCAGCCTGATGCAAAAGTCAGTGGGGGACACTCTGCACCAACAGTTGCAGCAGTTACAAAAAAGCAATAGCGAAAAGCTAGATGAGATGCGTCGCACAGTTGACGAAAAATTGCAAACTACGCTTGAAAAACGTTTGTCCGAGAGTTTCAAACAAGTTGCAGAAAGATTAGAGCAAGTTCATAACGGGCTGGGCCAAATGCAAAAACTGGCACAAGGCGTAGGCGACTTACAACGCGTCCTCACCAATGTGAAAACACGCGGCATTGTGGGGGAAGTGCAGTTAGAAGCTTTATTAGAACAAGTCCTCACCATTGAGCAATTCGCCAAGCAAGTGGAAACTAAACCGCGTAGTAACCAGCGCGTTGATTTTGCGATTCGTTTTCCTGGCCGCGGTGGGCAAGATGGCGAACCTGTCTGGTTACCCATTGATGCGAAATTTCCACGCGAAGACTACGAGCGTTTGCTAGATGCCCATGAGCGGGCAGATGTGCTGGCGACCGAGGCCTTTTCTAAAGCATTGGAAGTGCGTATTCGTACCGAAGCCAAGAGCATTGCAGAGAGTTATCTGGCGCCACCGCACACCACAGACTTTGCAATTTTGTTCTTACCTATTGAAGGCCTGTATGCAGAAGTTTTACGTCGCCCTGGCTTGGTAGACAGTTTGCAACGCGACTACCGCGTGACTTTGGCAGGCCCCACCACCTTACTCGCCATGCTCAATAGCTTGCATATGGGTTTTCGTACGCTCGCATTGGAGCAACAAGCCTCAGAAGTATGGAAAGTGTTGGGAGCCGTTAAAACCGAATTTGACCGCTATGGCGATTGGGTGGAAAAGGTCCGTGAGCAGGTACAAAAAGCAGCTGACACCTTGGACAAGGCAGATACCCGAAGCCGACAAATGCGACGTGCATTGAAGAATGTAGAGGCCTTGCCAGAAGGTGAATCACAAAAATTCTTACCCCTCGTCGATGAAACATTGGACGATACAGATAGCGCGGACACCACGGTTTGAATCGCGAACTCTTTCGATTGATTGCAGGCCAAGTTTGCTTGCATGCCTGCATGACGGGTATGCGTATGGCCACGCCTTTGATGGCTTTGCGCGCGGGTGAAAGTGCTGCGACGGTAGGTTTTCTTTTGGCCTTGTTTGCTCTGACGCAAGTTTTCTTGGCCTTGCCTGCAGGGCGCTATGCGGATACGCATGGTCTTAAAAGACCTGTTGCATGGAGCGTATTGATGGCGAGTATTGGTGCAGCAAGTGCAGCTGTATGGCCTAGCTTTCCGGCGTTGTGTTTTAGTGCGTTAATGACCGGTGGCGCTACGGGTGCAGCGATCATTGCATTGCAGCGCCACGTCGGACGTGCGGCGCAAGACGTGACGGAGATGAAGCAGGTGTTTAGTTGGTTGTCTGTTGGACCGGCTATATCCAATTTCATTGGGCCATTCAGCGCCGGTATTTTGATTGACTATGCAGGCTTTCAATGGGCGTATGCGGCGATGGCGGTGTTTCCCATCTTGGCCTGGTTTTGGGTGCGTAAAACGCAAGAACTGCCTGCTGTTGTCAATCCGCCTGGTCACGAAGAAAACAGCGCATGGGATTTACTCAACGACTCCATGTTTAGGCGTCTTTTATTAGTGAATTGGTTTTTATCTGCGTGCTGGGATGTACATACATTTGTAGTGCCTATCTTGGGCCATGAAAAAGACATCAGCGCTTCATCGATTGGATCCATCTTGGGTGGCTTTGCGATTGCCGCCGCTTTGATTCGTTTCTTGTTGCCCATGGTTGTTGCCAAATTGCAAGAGTGGCAAGTCATCACCGGCGCCATGCTCATTACATCTGCTTTGCTCGGGATTTACCCATTTATGCAAGGCGCATTGGCTATGGGTATTTGCTCGGTATTTTTGGGCTTGTCGCTAGGTTCCGTACAACCGATGGTGATGAGTACTTTGCACCAGATCACGCCCGAGTCACGCCATGGTGAAGCCCTAGGTTTGCGGTTGATGGGTATCAACGCGTCAAGTGTGTTGATGCCTATGGTATTTGGGGCAGCAGGTGCTGTGATTGGTGTGGGCGCCGTTTTCTGGTGCGTGTCTCTAGCGGTTGGCCTTGGATCGCGCAGTGCGTATTTGCTTAGAGTGCATAAAAAGCACGAATAACTTCCCAAGCATCTTCAACGCTATCTACGAATCGAAATAGTTGTAGATCTTCTTCAGCAATCACGCCTTCCTCTAGCATCATTTCTGGATGAAATACTTTTTTCCAGTAATCGGTGCCAAACAACACAATGGGTACGGGCTTGGCTTTTTTGCATTGCACCAGAGTCAGAGTTTCGAACAATTCGTCCATGGTGCCAAAGCCACCAGGAAAGGCCACCAAAGCCTTTGCCCGCATCATGAAATGCATTTTGCGCAAGGCAAAGTAATGGAATTTAAAACTCAGTTCTGGCGTGATGTAGGGGTTTGGCGTTTGCTCATGGGGCAGGGCGATATTGAGACCCACACTGATCCCTCCCGCTTCAGAGGCGCCACGGTTGGCAGCTTCCATAATGCCTGGCCCTCCACCTGTGCATATAAAAAGCTTATTGGGGTTGTGCTTGTTGATATCTGCAACTAACCCAGAGGCTTGTGCGACTTCAAGTGTTTTCTGCGCTTTTTCCTGGCTTTGAAAACGAGCGCTGCCAAATACGACGACGGTGTGCTCGATCCCGTGTTCTTGTTGCGCTAAATCAGGCTTGAGCATTTCAAGCTGAAAACGGATCCCACGGGTTTCTCGGCGCAAGAGAAATTCAGGATCGGCAAAGGCAAGGCGATTCGATTCAGGTGAAAGCGTTTCACCGCTCGGGGACTGTGCTTTGAGTATGTCCCATGCTTGCGATAAGCGAGGGTCTTGGGGGTCAAGCATTCCATCCATAAAAATCACCTTGATAGTTGGTCGGAAAAATTAAAAAGGCCTGCAAGCAGGCCTTTTTTGGAAGTGTTGCAGTATTAAACGCGTTTGCGGTATTCGCCAGTACGCGTATCAATTTCCACTTTATCACCTTGCGCCACAAAAATAGGCACAGGCACTTCGAAACCGGTAGCAATCTTGGCGGGCTTCAATACTTTGCCTGACGTGTCGCCTTTTACTGCGGGTTCAGTCCAAGTAATTTCGCGAACCACTGTCGTGGGTAATTCAACCGAAATCGCTTTTTCGTCGTAAAACACCACTTCAAGAGACATGCCGTCTTCAAGATAGTTCAAAGCATCGCCCATATTGCTGGCTTCGACTTCGTATTGGTTG
>RFTR01000043.1 GCA_009923345.1 Betaproteobacteria bacterium | reverse complement strand
GACTCACCTTGGGCTTTGGTTGCTGCGGTGAAATGAATATGGTGGAAAGGCACGTTGTAACTGGCCGCGAGTTGGTAAAACTCACGATGGTTGCTGATGATGGCCCGGATATCAAGCGGCAACAGACCACTCTTCCAGCGAAACAGCAAATCGTTTAGGCAATGACCTTCTTTGCTGACCATTAGTACCGTGCGCATGGGTTGCGACGCATCGTGCAAAGTCCATTGCATGTTGAGCGATTTGGCCAAACCCAGTAACTGCGAGCGCAAGTCATCTTGCGATACAGCATCGCAAGCGAAACGCACCCGCATAAAAAACAAACCGGTATCAGGGTCGTTGTATTGCGCGGCTTCTTCGATGTTGCCTTGGCGCTCGAGCAAAAAACCCGAGACAGCATGCACGATCCCCGTGCGGTCTGGGCATGACAAATTCAGGATGTAAGCGGTCATACAACGATTGTAGGTACGCACGCGCGACACGCCGATGGGTAGGGGATAGGCAAAATACCGCTCCATGCTTTCTATGCGCCCTGCTGTTGGGTTTTCTGTTCGCGTTGCTGGTACTTTGCTGTTGGCCTGGGTCGCAGCGCAAATCTGTATGGCGTTGCATACGCCCTTACCGTGGATGATTGGTCCGCTACTAGCCACATCGTTTGCTTCGATACGTGGTGCGCCGACGCTCAGTTGGAACCCTTTTCGTGACACGGGCCAATGGGTGATCGGAACAGCTTTGGGTCTTTATTTCACACCGCAGGTCACCGCTTTGTTGGTGAGCTTGTGGTGGGTCATTGGATTGGGCATTGTGTGGGCGCTGGTGCTGGGGTTTGCCTTTGGACGCTGGTTACATTGGGTACATGCACCGCGTATGGAAGGTTTAGACCGTGCGACCACTTACTTCGCAGGCCCTATCGGTGGCGCGTCTGAAATGACATTGTTAGCCGAACGCGCAATGGCCAGAACTGATTTAGTAGCTTCTGCGCACAGTTTGCGTGTGTTAATCGTCACTGTGGTCGTGCCCTTTGTGATGCAGTTCAGTGGCTGGCATGGATTGGATGTGGCGCCAACCTTTGCGCGTCAAATCGATTGGCAGGGTTTAGTTCTCTTGGCCCTATGTACCGGCGCAGGTGCTGGCGTGATGAAGTTGATGAAGCGCCCCAACCCTTGGTTTTTAGGCCCATTTTTGGTGGCAACGGTGTTGACGATGAACGAGATCACGCTTTCAGGAATTCCGCCATGGTTGTCCAACGCAGCGCAGATGGTGATTGGCGTGAGCTTGGGCGTGCGCTTCACAGCATCTTTTATGTACACCGCGCCGCGTTGGTTAGCCAGCGTGGCTTTGGCAACGGTGGTGATGATTGTGGTGTGCGCCGGATTTGCAGAGGGCTTGGTGTGGCTCACTGGCTTGCCATTACCGACCATGATATTGAGCACGTCTCCTGGCGGAATTGCTGAAATGGCGATTACCGCCAAGGTGTTGCAACTTGGGGTGGCTGTGGTCAGCGCGTTCCAGGTGTGCCGATTAGTGGCTATCTTGTTATTGGTGCAGCCTATCTATTACTGGCTGTACATCAGAAAACCTTAGTGCACCACCACTGGGTTTTGAGCCAACTCTGCGTAGCCGGCTAAGGTGTCTTCGACTTCTTCTTGGGTGGGGGAGTTTTCTTGCCAAGCGCGCAAATGGGCTTGGAACTGTTCGGCCCATGAGCCTTCAAGAAATAACTCTTTGCCAGAACGCTTGTCGACAATCTCGAACCCGTGGCGGGCTAGAACAGGTACATCTGGACGAGAGGGCAGAAAACCGGTGTCTTGCATTTGTAAATGCATGACGGAGAAAGTCTCAGAGTTGTAGAGCATGTCCATGGTGTCGTGGCTTTCTGTAAAACAGGTAAGTTCCCCTAGGATATCGGATTGAAACGCCAAATTTCAAGACTTAGGCTTTTCAATCTTACGCAATTGCTGGTCGACAAAGTCGCCATTGGCATTGGTCACCTTCAAGCGTACCGGTAGATAGTCTATCGATGGCGCAAACCAAAGCTCGATGGTTTGGTCAAATTCCTTGCGCGGTTTACGGTTGATTTTGATGGTTGGTACTTCGCCATAGGGCAATTGCAAAGTTTCCGCTTTTTCCACCAAGAAGAGCCACACTTCGGCATCGCGCGTTGCCACCGTTTGAAACGAGAGCATGGTGCCTACGGGATAACGCTCGGGTTCGGCGGATAGCAAGGCGGCAATTTGCATCACAACGCTTAAGCGGTCTTGCGCGCCTTTGAGCATAGGCACCTCAGGTGCGTTGTTGCTAAAGCTGATCATGCCTTTGTCGCGCTGGAAGTGCGAAGCGACTTCGGTGCGGTATTTGTCGCCAAAACGCTGGGGCAACAGTCCTTCTGCGCCCAAGCTGCCTTGGCTGGTTTGGCTACGGGACCCTAATAAAAAAGCACCTACCTCTAATTTAGAGTCATATCGTTGCCCATTGTGCTGCCAAGAAAACTCGGCCCAAGCTGAGTAATTCATCTGCTTGGACATGCCAAGCACTTGGTATTTCAAAAAAACGGGATCAGGAATTTTGAAGGCACTGGCTTCATTGGCAGGGACGCCATCACCTGCAAAGCGTGGATAGGGCGGCAAATCAACGCTAGACGCTACGCGCGATGGCAAGCTGACAGGTTCAGCCAGGTCTTGGTTGCTGATCGATGAATGAAGCATCGGATGCATTCGCAGTGTCGGTCTCGGCAGTGGTTGTTGCGTTGATGGGCGGTTCAGCTTCTGTTTTAGTTTGGGGTTTTGTGGTAGCAACGCTTTTGGGCTTTGAAGGCCCGGTCGCACTTTCCGTAGGTGGCAATTGAATTTGTCGCGTGACAAATGCTTTGGTCTGGAGAGTTTGTTCTGCGCTAGGTGTCAACCACAGACTGCTAGACCCAAGCAACCATATGTGCACCAATAAAACCGCGCATGCAACAAAAAGCGTGGTGCGCCAACTAGGCAACCGCATTTGCACACCAGGCCGTGTGTTTGCTTTGAAAGCGGCTTGCATAGCCGCGCGTTCATTCATAAAGTGGGCGATTATGATCAGGTGAAGAAATCTATTTATAAGTAATTTTGCCTGAGGACTTTCGGCTATGAAACTTGCCACCTACAAAGACGGATCACGAGATGGACAACTCGTAGTCGTCTCGCGTGATCTAAGCACTGCACATTACGCAACAGGCATCGCCAACAAAATGCAACAAGCGTTGGATGACTGGGGTTTTATTGCGCCGCAACTCGTAGATTTATACGAGACGCTCAACCTTGGCAAAGCGAGGCACGCATTTCCATTTGATCCTGCTATGTGCATGGCGCCACTTCCGCGCGCCTACCAATGGGCCGATGGTTCCGCTTATATCAACCATGTGGAATTAGTGCGTGCAGCGCGCGGCGCTGAAGTGCCAGAGAGTTTTTACAAAGACCCGCTGATGTACCAAGGTGGAAGTGACGACTTTATGGGTGCACAAGACGATGTGGTGTGTGCCAGCGAAGACTTCGGCATTGACTTTGAAGCTGAGATCGCCGTCATCACCGCAGACGTGCCAATGAACTCGACCCCAGATGAAGCTTTGGAAGGTATCCGCTTAGTGATGCTCAAGGCTTTGGCTTCGTGCAAAGCAAACCTGCAACCGCATTCAGCCCAGTCGCAGTCACACTCGATGAATTGGGCGATGCGTGGGACAACGGCCGACTCAACCTGACCGTGCAGTCCTCCTGGAACGGCCGCAAAGTCGGCATGTGCGAGGCTGGGCCTGAGATGACATTTCACTTTGGCCAACTCATTGCCCACATTTGCAAAACCCGCAATGTGCGCGCTGGTTCAGTGGTGGGAAGCGGCACCGTCAGCAACCAAGGCATCGAAATCAAAGGCAAAAAAGAATGGCCCAAAGGCTATAGCTGTATTGCCGAAAAACGCGCGATTGAAACTATTTTGGACGGCAAGCCCAGCACCGAATTCATGAAGTATGGAGACACCATTCGCATTGAAGCCAAAGGCGCAGATGGGCAAAGCGTATTTGGCGCGATTGACCAAAAAATCGCGCCAGCACAGTTAAAATTTTCAGCATGCAATACCTGCGCAACACTTCAAACATCATCCGCCTCGTGCTGGTGTGGTTTGCTTTGTCGGTGGGCGTGGCCATTGCATCTCCCATGGTTCAACCCAAAGCTATGGACATGGTGTGTACCAGCACCGGCAGCATGAAATTGGTTGTGCAAGGCGATGAAGATGGTTCTATTTCTTCTTCGCCCACCTTGGATTGCCCCTTGTGCGCCGGCATCGGTGCATTTCCCTCAGCGTTAAATACAGCGCTGACACAACCCTCACCTCTCTCGCATGCGTTGTTGCCCACTGTGGCAGCACACATCGCGTCTCTCACAGCTCCGCCACTGCCTTCGCGCGGACCGCCTACTTTCCTCCTTTGATCTTGAAGCGGGCATAGCGCGTTTGCGTTGTGCGTTATTTCTTGGGTACTCAATGTGATGTTGGTACTCGCTTAGAAGAATTTTAGAATTTACCTTGTCAAAAAAATTAATCACAGCACTTTTGTGTAGTCCCATCACTTGCAACGGCAAAATCATCGCCGAGGATGTGGTGGGCATCAAATGGGAGGCTAACAACAAAGACTTCCATTTGCTAAATGAACGGTTTGATGAGTTTTCATTCTTCACACGTTTGCCTACTAAATCTGGTTTCCGTTGGATCAGCGTCAGACAGGAATGCACCAAAGGTTTGAAAACACCTGTAGCTCTATTGGAGCTACTGCCTTCAATAGAACATCACCAACACTAATGCAATTACCAAAGGAAATTATGAAACACCTCCTCAGCCTATTCGCTCTCGTGGCCAGTCTTTTTTTCGCAAATCACGTTGTAGCGCAAACCATTGCAGTCACTAACGCTTGGGCCCGTGCCACGGTACAAGGCCAAAAAGCGACCGGCGCTTTCATGACGGTGACGTCTAAAGAGAATTCCAAGTTGGTCGCTGCAAGCACACCAGTCGCAGGCATCGTAGAAATTCACGAGATGAAGATGGACAAAGATGTTATGAAAATGTCTGCGTTGCCAAATGGACTTGACTTGCCTGCTGGCAAAGCTGTCGATCTAAAGCCTGGTGGTTTTCACATCATGCTAATGGATTTGAAACTACCTCTGAACAAAGATGTCGCCGTACCTTTGACCTTGACCTTTCAAGACAGCAGCGGAAAAAAATCGCAGCAAGTTGTGCAAGTGCCAGTGAGTGTGCAACCGCCATCTGGACAGGGGATGAACCACCAGCACGGTGATCACAAGCATTGATTTGTTTTGCAACGGCTCCAAGGGTTTATGCTTGTATCTTTGACAGCCAGCCCTCAGGAGGCCATGCATGACTGATTCCAATGCTTTTGATTTCACCAAATTCGTTCCAGGTTTTGATTTTTTAAAAAACCTCACACCACAGGCCTCTTCGAATGCCACGGGCGTCCCTGGCTGGGTGGCGCCTACGCTGGACCCCAAGGAAATAGACAAGCGCATCCAAGAACTCAAGACGGTGCAATTTTGGTTAGAGCAAAACGCTAAGGGCATCGCTGCCACGATCCAAGCGATGGAAGTGCAACGCATGACCTTGTCTACTTTGCAAAACATGAATGTCAATTTCCAAGACATGGCGGAGTCGCTCAAGGTCAAGCCTGTAAATCAAGCGGCGCCTGAAGAAGAAAAGCCCCAAGCAAAAACTGCTACCAAAGACAACAAGGTAGACCCTACGCAATGGTGGGGCGCTTTGACTGAGCAGTTCCAACATATTGCCACGCATGCGATGAAAGACATGGCAACCCATGCAAGTACGCACGCCACAAATGCAGTGCCCAAAAATTTCCCTGCTAAAAAAACTACTGCATCAAATAAAAGCAGCGCTGGTACTGCTAGTAGCGCGAAACGTAAATCACCAACAAAGACCGCTACATCTAAGACGAAAGCGTCTCGTTGAATTAGCGTTTTTTACTTTCGTACATTCAAGACTTAACAAGATATGAAGTTATTCCCCTACGGCCATGCCACGCATCCGCAGTGGCAAATGGCAGCAGGTTTGGTGTTGGCGCAATTGCGCGCCCATCTTGCATTACCCGAATACGCCAGTGCGCCACCCCTTGGGCTTTTGTATATCACTGACCAATATGCGCATGATGCGCAAGAGATCTTGGACCATTTGAGTGCTGAGTTACCAGAAGTTACCGATTGGGTGGGCACGGTTGGCGTTGGCATTGCCGCCAACAACGTCGAGTACTTTGACGAGCCCGCAATGAGCGTGATGCTGTGCGATATATCGGGCGAAAATTACAGAGTGTTTAGCGGTGTCGCGCCGTTAGTGCATTCGGGTGGTGCTCACGCATTTACGCCGCACACCGCGCTAGTCCATGCAGACGCACAAACGCCAGACGTTCCTGAATTGATTGCAGAACTGGCGCAACGCACCGACAGTGGATATGTGTTTGGTGGCTTGGCATCGAGCCGCGCAGAGGTTGTGCAGTTTGCGTTGCGCGGTGACGGAAACATTGCAGGGCAGGGTAAAGCGGGTGGTGTGTTCCATGGTGGTTTGAGTGGCGTGGCTTTTGATGCCGACGTCGCGCTCATCTCGCGCGTAACACAAGGATGTTTGCCGATTGCGCCAGTGCATACGGTGACAGCATGCGAAGGCCATTTGGTCACACATCTCGATGGCGAACCAGCACTAGATGTATTGGTGCGGGATTTACAAATTGATCTAGCTAAACCCCAGCCCGCCTTAGCCAAAGTGCGTGCCACGCTCGTTGGCTTGGCGCAAGCCAAAGATGCATCGATCAAAAGAACAGGCGAGTTTGATGACGCCGTGTTGGTTAGACACATCATCGGCCTAGATCCCGGCCGCCAAGCAGTTGCCATCGCGCAAGCAGTAGAAGTTGGCATGCAACTCACGTTTTGTCAACGCAACGCAGCAGCAGCCCGCGCAGACTTGATGCGCATAGGCGCAGAAATTCGCGAAGCACTAGAGCCCGAAGAAATGACCGCTGAATTAGCTGGCGTATTGAACACAGATACCGATAACCAACCCCATCCCGCAAGACGCATGGCGGGTGCCATCTACATCAGCTGCGCCGGCCGCGGTGGCCCGCACTTTGGTTCCCCCAGCGCAGAACTCAACATAGTCCGACGCGCCCTAGGCGATGTCCCCCTAGTAGGCTTCTTCGCCGGCGGTGAAATCGCGCACCAAGATTTGTATGGCTATACCGGCGTGTTGACGGTCTTTACGGCGTGAGAATTTAATTGGGGTCAGAACCTAATTAATCCTGCAAGGATAAAAAGTTAATTAGAGTTAATTAGGGTCAGACCCCAATACTTCTATCAGCTTTGAACTTCTGAACGAATGCTGCAAATTTCCCTATATCCAAAGCGCCCCTAACTTCTTGCATCAGGTTGAGGTAGTAATGCAAGTTATGCACCGTAGCCAACATAGGCCCGAGCATTTCGCCGCAGCGGTCTAGGTGGTGCAAGTAGGCGCGGCTAAATCCGGCGCGGCCACCGTCATTCCATGACACACCGCCGCCATCTGATGTTGGCGTTCCTGCACATGCGTAACAGGTGCAACTCGGGTCAATGGGACGCGGGTCGCTTTTGTGTTTGGCGTTGCGCAGTTTGAGGTCGCCAAATCGTGTGAACAAAGTGCCGTTGCGTGCGTTGCGGGTGGGCATGACGCAGTCGAACATATCGACGCCTTGCGCGACGCCCTCGACTAAGTCTTCTGGGGTGCCGACACCCATCAAATAGCGGGGCTTGTGCTCTGGCAGACGGTGTGGCGTGTGCGCCATGATGCGTAACATTTCGTCTTTGGGTTCACCCACGCTCACGCCGCCTACTGCGTAGCCGGGGAAGTCCATTGCTACTAGTTGTTCCAGCGACGCTTGCCGCAGGCTTTCAAACATGCCGCCTTGCACGATGCCAAACAAGGCGTTGGGATTGTTCAAGCGAGCAAACTCATCTTGGCTACGTCGCGCCCATCGCAAGCTCATTTCCATCGACTGCGCGGCTTGGGCTTCGGAGGTCAATTTGCCGTCGGTTTGGTAAGGCGTGCATTCGTCGAGTTGCATGACGATATCGCTGTTGAGCGTGGTCTGAATTTGCATGCTCACTTCGGGCGACATGAACAATTTGTCGCCGTTCACGGGCGAAGCGAAGTGCACACCCTCTTCCGTGATTTTGCGCATCGCTCCCAAACTCCACACCTGAAAACCGCCGCTGTCGGTGAGGATAGGTTTGTGCCATTGCTCAAAGCCGTGCAACCCGCCAAAGCTTTGCATCACATCTAAGCCCGGGCGCATCCACAAATGGAAGGTATTGCCCAAAATGATTTGTGCGCCCATCTCATGCAAGCTGCGCGGCATCACGCCTTTGACCGTGCCGTAGGTGCCGACCGGCATAAAAATTGGCGTCTCAACTACGCCGTGGTTCAAAGTTAAGCGGCTACGGCGGGCAAGGCCTTCGGTTTTTAGGAGGTCAAATTGGAGCATGCTGGGAGTGTAAGTTTCATTGTTTTCGAGTTTTGCTTTACTTTTTTGGAAGATTTACTTTTATAATCGCTTTACCAATCTGTTTTGTAAGGAAAGTGCCATGGCCGCCCAAGCTACTGTCTCCAGTAAAGGACAAGTGACATTGCCGATCGCGATGCGTACCCAGTTGGGTATTTCGCCAGGATCCCAGATCCAATTTGAAGTGCGTGGCAAAGAATTGGTGATCACGCCAGAACTGCCGATTCGGGCTTACAGGGGAATTTTGAAAGGTCAATGCATCGTCGCCACCGAGATCGACAAAGAAGCAGATCGGAACTTTGAATGAATGTGGTGGATTCCTCGGGCTGGATTGAATATTTTTTAGACAGCGCGCGTGCAGACTTGTTTGCCGCCGCCATTGAATCGAACCTTTTGCTGGTTGTACCTGTGATCAGCATTTATGAGGTCTACAAATTTCTCGTAAAGCAAACAACAGAGGCAATTGCAGGTCAGTGCATAGAGGTGATGCATCGCGGGCGCGTGATTGACTTCACTCCTAGCCGCGCCATAGCCGCCGCCAAGACAGCGCATTTGCACCAGCTTGCTATGGCAGATGCTGCGATTTACAGCATCGCTTTGGAGCACAAGGCCACTTTGTGGACGCAAGATGCGGATTACCAAAACCTGCCGCAGGTCCAATATTTTCCTAAAGGGTGAGCGCATTACGCGTTAGCGTTCTCTCTCCAAAAGCATCGCATCCCCATAACTAAAAAAGCGGTACCCATTTGCAATCGCATGCTGATAGAGAGCATGCATGTGCTCAAACCCAGCAAACGCACTCACCATCATCAGCAAAGTGCTTTTAGGTAAATGGAAATTGGTGATGAGCACGTCCACCACCTGAAAAGCAAACCCTGGGGTTATAAAAATTTGCGTGTCACCGCTTGTTTGACCTGTCTTTGCCCAAGACTCTAAGGTGCGCACGCTAGTCGTCCCAACGGCTACCACGCGTCCTCCGCGCGCGCGGCAATCTGAAATGGCTTGCACCGTTTCTGCAGAAATGTTGTACCACTCACTATGCATGCGGTGTTCAGAGAGATTCTCGGTTTTGACCGGCTGAAATGTGCCTGCGCCTACATGCAATGTGACATTTGCGGTCCGCACGCCTTTGTTGGCAAGTGCGTCCAAAACGCCTTGGTCAAAGTGCAAAGCCGCGGTGGGAGCCGCCGCTGCGCCAGGCACTTTGGCAAAAATAGTTTGGTAACGTTGCTCGTCCTCAGCCGAATCGGTGTGGGTGATGTAAGGCGGCAGCGGCACATGCCCATACTTTTGCATCAGCGTGTGGGGCTCGTCGCTGAAAGCAAAGCGGAACAGTTGCCCGTTTGCGTCCGGCCAGCGACCCAAATACTCTGCCGTGAACGCGTTGCTGTTGGGCCCCATGTGCATAACCGAACCAACGGGCGGCTTTTTGCTCACCTTCATGTGCGCAACCACTTGATTGGGTGCTTCGCCCGCAATATTTGGCAGCACCCGCTCAACCAATAATTCCAACTTGCCGCCGCTTGGCTTTTCGCCAAATAACCGCGCTTTCACGACTTGCGTGTCGTTAAACACCAGCAGATCGCCGGATTGAAGAAGTTCGGGTAATTCTTTGAATATGCGGTCTGTAACAGCAGAACCTGGGCGGCCATCGAGCAAGCGCGAGGCACTGCGTTCAAAAGAAGGGTGCTGGGCAATCAGTTCTGGCGGAAGAGCGAAATCGAAATCGCTTAGGGTGTAAGTGTGTGACATGTGCTTGAGGGCAGGACGGGCCCGTTCCAAGTGAAAAAGGTATTTTCGCAGGCTTATTTGGTTATGCAACATATAGCGCGGGCACAATCAAAGCCCATGCTGCCACCCGCCAAGCCAACTGCAAAAAAAGCCACAGAGTCTCAAGCCAAGCAGTCAGTATCTAAGCCTCTGACCGCCCCGCAAAAAGCCCTGCGCAAATTAGGCTTGAACCGCGCCATCGATTTGGCCTTGCATCTGCCCTTGCGTTACGAAGACGAAACCCGCATCGTCCGCTTGTCAGACACCCGTGAAGGCGACGTGGCGCAAATCGAAGCCACCGTCACATCGTGCGAAGTAGCTTACAAACCAAGAAGGCAATTGCTAGTCGTCGTAGACGACGGTTCCGACACTTGCACTCTGCGGTTTTTTAACTTCTACCCTTCCCAACAAAAAGCGTTATCAGTAGGCAACCGTTTGCGCTTGCGCGGTGAAGTCCGCGGTGGCTTCATGGGCCGCACCATGATGCACCCGAGTTTTCATGCGGCTGGCGGCGAACTCCCTAACGCGCTCACCCCCATCTACCCCACATCTGCAGGCTTGCCCCAGTCGTATTTGCGCAAAGCAGTGCATGGAGGCGTGTTGCATGCCGCGCGACAAGGTGAATTTGTAGAGACTATTCCCTCTGGACTAGCGCCACCGTCGTTAGCGCAAAGCACCACCAAAACCTGGGGGCTCGAGCAGTCCTTGCATTTCCTGCATCACCCCACCCCAGACGTATCGCTGGCGCAATTAGAAGACCGCACCCACCCTGCCTGGCAACGCCTCAAAGCGGAAGAACTGCTGGCGCAACAACTCTCACAGTTGCAATCCAAACGCGAACGCGCCACATTGCGAGCACCAGCACTAGGACTTCATAAAAATGGTTTGCAAGAGCAACTCTTAGGCGTATTGCCCTTCGGCCTAACAAACGCGCAAAGACGTGTAGGAGAAGAAATAGCCAACGACATCCAACGCGCCATCCCCATGCATCGCCTATTACAAGGTGACGTCGGATCTGGCAAAACAGTAGTCGCTGCACTGGCAGCCGCCATCGCCATTGACAACGGTTGGCAATGTGCCCTAATGGCTCCCACAGAAATCTTGGCCGAACAACATTTCCGCAAACTCATAGGTTGGTTAGAACCACTGTTGACTCCATTGGGCAAACGCGTAGCGTGGCTCACAGGCAGCCAAAAGAAAAAAGAGCGAACTGAAATGCTGGCGCTCATAGCCAGTGGCGAAGCTGCATTGGTAGTCGGTACACATGCAGTCATCCAAGAACAAGTGCAATTTAAAAACTTGGCCTTAGCCATCATCGACGAGCAACATAGATTCGGCGTAGCCCAACGGCTAGCGCTAAGAGAAAAAATGCACTCGGATTCAGAACCCCACATGCTCATGATGAGCGCCACCCCCATCCCCAGAACGCTAGCCATGAGCTACTACGCCGACCTAGACGTCTCCACCCTTGAC
>RFTR01000042.1 GCA_009923345.1 Betaproteobacteria bacterium | reverse complement strand
TCGTATTGGATGGTGATGGGCGCATGGTCGGAGAATTTTTCATCTTTGTAGATGTGCTCGGCTTTTGCTGTGGCTGCAATGGCGGGTGTGGCTAGGTGGTAATCCAAACGCCAGCCTACGTTGTTCGCATACGCTTGACCACGATTACTCCACCATGTGTAGCACCCGTCTGTAGTGTCTGGTTGCAGTTGGCGGTACACATCGATCAAACCGCCTTGCGTGGTGAGTTGCGTCATCCATGCGCGTTCTTTGGGTAAGAAGCCAGAATTTTTTTGGTTGCTGCGCCAATTTTTCAAATCGATTTCTTGGTGGGCAATATTGATATCGCCACACAAGACAAAGTTGCGGTTTTTTTGTAAAGCCATGAGATGCGGGTACATCGCGGCGAGAAAGCGGTATTTGGCCTCTTGCCGTTCAGGTCCGGAAGAGCCGCTTGGAAAATAGCTACTGATGATGGAAAGTTTTTGTTTGGGTGTGTCAAAGCGCAATTCGACATAACGGCCTTCGGCATCGAATTCACCACCGTCGAAGCCAACGATGACATCGCTTGGGGCATGGCGTGTGTAGACGCCTACGCCAGAGTAGCCTTTTTTCTCGGCGTAATGAAAATGACCTTGCAAGTTAGCAAGTGTGTCGAAGGCGCCTTCTACATCTGCGGCTTGGGCTTTGATTTCTTGTACACAAATACAATCGGGCTTGGCTTTTTGTAGCCAAGCTTCTACGCCTTTCTTGGCGGCCGATCGAATTCCGTTGAGGTTGAGGCTGGTGAGTTTGAACAAGGATTTCCCAGATGACATCAAGTGCTGCAACCAACGACACGTTGGCGCAAGAGTTTGTGCAATTCTCGCTGGATTGTGGCGTGCTCAAGTTTGGAGAATTCAAAACCAAAGCAGGGCGTATGTCGCCTTACTTTTTTAATGCGGGTTTGTTTGACGATGGTGCCAAATTAGGCCGTCTAGCGAGTTTTTATGCGCAACGCTTAGTAGGCAGCGGTATCGCCTTTGACATGATTTTTGGCCCCGCATACAAAGGCATTCCTTTAGGTGCTGCTGTGTCTATTGAATTGGCAAGGTTGGGCCGCAATGTGCCGTTTGCTTACAACCGCAAAGAAGCCAAAGACCATGGCGAAGGCGGCTCGTTAGTAGGCGCGCCCCTCCAAGGAAATGTGCTGATCATTGACGACGTGATGAGTGCAGGCACCGCCGCACGTGAATCGATTGCATTGATCAAGGCAGCAGGCGCCACGCCACGGGCAGTGGCCATTGCATTAGATAGACAAGAAATGGCTACGGAAGTCAAAGCCGACGGCACCACGCAAGACGTGCCGTACAGCGCCGTGCAATATGTGCGTGAACAAGTGGGCCTGCAAGTGTGTGCCATTGCAACGCTGGATGACTTGCTTGCCTACTTAGAGAACCAAGGTGGCTTAGGCGAGTTGGCAACGCATTTGCCAAACGTGCAAGCCTACCGTGCGCGCTATGGCGTGCAATATCAAGCCAACCACTGATTGAAGTGGTACGCGACTAGCTGCGGTTCTTCCATCATCATCATGTGGCCTGAAGGGCCAATGACCGCAACCTCTGGTTTGGCGGGTATGCAATTGGCAATCTCTAAGTGTTGTGCTGGGGTGGCCCAGCCATCGAGAGCGCCAGCCATCACCAGCGTAGGTATTTGAATGCGGGAAAGAACATCACTGGTTTCTGGACGCTCTACCAATGCTTTGATTTGGCGTTTAAAAATATCCTCAGACTTACGACAAATCATCGCGATGATTTGCTCTACAAAAGCGGTGTCACTCAAGCGAGAAGGTGCCACCATGGGCTTGACCCACTCCCTAGCCATCGCGCGAACACCTTGGGTGCGCGCAATATCCAGCAAGACTTGGCGTTTGCGCAGTTCTTCTGCACCCGCTTCGCCACTTTCTTTGGCCCGGTGGCCTGTGCCGAGCAGTGCCAAACGACGCACACGCTGTGGCGCTAAACGCATTACCTCCAGCGCCACTCGCCCACCCATGGAATGCCCAGCCAAATCAAACAACGCAGGTGCGCTATCCAAGATGCGTTCCGCCATGACTACCAGCGAATCTGCATCGCCGTGGTCTACCGTGGTGTACGCAATGTGGGTGTCTAGAAAAGGCAACATCGGCGCCCATGAGGTGTGGTCGCACATGAGGCCTGGTATTAGGAGAAGAGGGTGCTTTGTCATTTTTGTCAATTTGGTGAAGCGTAAAACATAAATTTACGCTTCAAAAATGAAGCGCAAACTAAGAAAGCTTCTTTTTAAGCATCTCATTGACTTGGGCCGGATTGGCTTTGCCTCTGCTGGCTTTCATAGCTTGACCTACCAAAGCGTTGAACGCCTTGTCTTTGCCCGCGCGGTATTGCGCTACGTTGTCGGGGTTGGCTGCTAAGACCTCGTCAATGATGGCTTCAAGCGCGCCGCTGTCGTTCATTTGCCTGAGGCCTTTGGCGTCTATCACTGCATCGATTTGTAGCAAAGCAGTTGCTTTATCTGGTGAAGAAGTTGCGGCGTCATTCCACAAAGCATCAAACACGTCTTTGGCAGCGTTGTTGCTGATGGTGTTATCGTGGATGCGTGTGATCAATGCACCGAGTTGTGTGGCAGACACCGCAATGCTGTCAAAACCGCCATCACTGGCATTTAAGCGACGTGACACTTCGCCCATTACCCAGTTGCTGGCGAGTTTGGGTTGTTCGCAAACTTGCGCCGCTGTTTCAAAATAAGCCGCCATCGCTTTGCTTTGCGTCAGTGTGGTGGCATCGTATTCAGGCAACTTGTATTGCGTGACAAAACGCTCTGCCATCACGCGGGGTAACTCAGCCATTTCGCTTTTCACGCGCTCAACCCAATCGCGTGCTACGCAGAGCGGTGGCAAGTCTGGGTCTGGAAAGTAACGGTAATCAGCGGCGTCTTCTTTGGTGCGCATGGCGCGTGTTTCGCCTGTTTCTGGGTCAAATAAAACAGTGGCTTGGTCGATAGTGTGGCCGTCTTCAATTTGTTCGATTTGCCAGCGCACTTCATAGTCGATGGCTTGCTGCATGAATTTAAAACTATTGAGGTTTTTAATTTCGCGGCGTGTGCCAAGTTCTGCACCGGGTTTACGCACCGACACATTGGCGTCGCAGCGGAAAGAACCTTCTTGCATATTGCCGTCGCAAATGCCAATCCAAGTGACGATTTTGTGCAGCTCTTTGGCGTAAGCCACGGCTTCGTCACTGCTGCGCATATCGGGTTCGGTCACGATTTCCAGCAAGGGCGTGCCTGCACGGTTGAGGTCGATGCCGCTTTGTCCGACAAAGTCTTCATGCAAAGACTTCCCTGCATCTTCTTCTAAATGCGCGCGTACCAAGCGCACGGTTTTGCGGACAGTCTCTTTGCCCTCTTCTAAAAAGAAAGACACCTCGCCGCCTTGCACTACAGGAATTTCAAACTGGCTGATTTGGTAGCCCTTGGGTAAATCAGGGTAGAAATAATTTTTACGTGCAAACACACTGCGTTCTGCAATGTGTGCGTTCACAGCCAAACCAAACTCAATCGCGCGCTCGACTGCACCGACATTCATCACAGGCAATGTGCCGGGTAGTGCTAAATCCACCGCACACGCTTGCGTGTTGGGCTCTTCACCAAACGCGGTAGAAGCACGGCTAAAAATTTTGCTTTGGGTGGAAAGTTGGGCGTGCGTTTCGAACCCGATGACGACTTCGTAGCCTTGTACTAGTTTGCTCATAGTGCTGCCCCCCCTTGTGGAGACTGCATGTGAAAGTCTGTTGCCAATTGAAACTGATGTGCCACGTTCAGCAAAGTAGCTTCTTGCAAATAGTTGCCAATGAGTTGCATGCCAACAGGCATATGGGCATCGCCAAATCCAACAGGAATGCTCATGCCTGGTAGACCAGCTAATGACGCAGGTAGCGTGAAGATATCCGCCAAATAGTCCGCAAGTGGATCACTGGCGTTATGCCCAAGTGTCCATGCCACGCTTGGTGCTACGGGGCCAGCGATGACATCGCATTGCGTAAACGCTTGTTGGAAATCGTCCGCAATCATGCGGCGGATTTTTTGCGCTTGTAAGTAGTAGGCGTCGTAGTAGCCGTGGCTCAATACATATGCGCCTGTCATGATGCGGCGCTTCACTTCTTCGCCAAAACCTTCGGCACGTGTTTGTTTGTACATGCTGACCAAGTCGGAGTAATCCTTGGCGCGATGGCCAAACTTCACACCATCAAAACGGCTCAGGTTAGAACTGGCTTCTGCTGGCGCAATGATGTAGTAAACAGGAATGGACAACTCGGTGCGTGGCAAAGATATTGGCACGAGTTGTGCGCCTTGAGACTCTAATGTTTTGAGCGCTGCATCGATGGCGTTACGAACATCGCTTGCAAGACCGTTACCAAAAAATTCTTTGGGTATGCCAATACGCAAACCTTTCACGTTTTGTATTAGCTTGGCAGAAAAATTCTCAGTGACCACATCTAAAGACGTTGAATCGCGGTCTAAGTCGGGTCCGCACATTGCGCTGAGTAACAGCGCGCAATCTTCTGCGCTGCGCGCCATCGGCCCTGCTTGGTCCAAGCTCGATGCGTAGGCAATCATGCCGTAACGCGATGCGCGGCCATACGTGGGTTTGATGCCTGTGATGCCGCAAAAACTGGCGGGTTGGCGAATCGAACCACCAGTGTCTGTGCCTGTTGCTGCTGGCGTTAATCGCGCGGCTACTGCTGCAGCACTGCCTCCAGAAGAGCCGCCAGGAACGCGCGAATCGTCCCAAGGATTACGTACAGGATGGAATGCAGAGTTTTCGTTACCTGAGCCCATTGCAAATTCATCGCAATTGAGCTTGCCCAACGTGACCATGCCTGCACCGCTTTGACTATTAACGCCAGCGCCAAGCTTTTGCACCACGGTCGCATCAAAAGGAGAGCGGTAATTCGCCAAAATTTTGGAGCCTGCAGTCGTGACAAAGTCGCGTGTAACAAATACGTCTTTGTGAGCAATAGGTACGCCTTCTAGACAGCCGCCGTTTCCACCGGCCAAACGTGCATCACTGACGCGCGCTTGGGCCATAGTGACTTCTTTATTGATATCTAAAAAAGCACCAGTAGTGTCTGCTTGTATACGTTGTAAAAAATGTTGCGCAACTTCAACTGCGCTGGCTTTTTTGTTGTGCAAAGTAGAAGCGAGTTCACTCAAACTTTGCAAATGGAGTTCTTTAGTAGAGTGGGTCATGAATTTCAACTCACTCAATCACTTTAGGAACTAAGAACAAACCGTTTTCAACCGCAGGAGCACTTTGTTGGTTAGCTTCTCGCTGGTTAGGTTCGCTGACCATATCAGCGCGTAAACGCAATGCTATATCAGGGGTATTACGCATGGCGTCGACAGGATGCGCCATTGGAACCACACCTTTGGTGTCAACAGCGCTGATTTGTTCAACGATGCCAAAGAAGTTATTGATTTTGTCGAGCATGCGCGCTTCTTCGTCAGGTTGCAGCGCTAGCCGCGCCAAATTGGCGATTCGTTGAATATCGAGGGTGGTCAAAGACATATTTAAGCAGCAGAAAACCCGTGATTTACGGGTGATGCGGTATTATCTCGCCTTTGTGTTCGCGATTGCGCGCTTCGTTTGAGGACGGCCATGTTTGGATCTTTTCGTCGGTATTTCTCTACCGACTTGGCAATTGACTTAGGTACCGCCAATACCCTGATTTATGTTCGTGACCGCGGTATCGTGCTCGATGAGCCATCCGTGGTGTCTATTCGTCACGAAGGTGGCCCCCAAGGCAAGAAGACCATTCAAGCGGTAGGTCATGAGGCCAAAGCTATGTTGGGCAAAGTGCCAGGCAACATCGAAGCTATTCGTCCCATGAAAGACGGCGTGATCGCTGACTTCACCGTGACGGAGCAAATGCTCAAGCAATTTATCAAGATGGTGCATCCACGTTCGGTGTTAAAGCCTAGCCCGCGCATCATCATTTGTGTGCCTTGCGGTTCTACCCAAGTCGAGCGTCGTGCGATTCGCGAATCTGCTTTGGGTGCTGGCGCGTCTGAGGTTTATTTGATTGAAGAACCGATGGCCGCAGCGATTGGCTCGGGCTTGCCCGTGTCAGACGCATCTGGTTCGATGGTGGTCGATATTGGTGGTGGTACTACTGAGGTCGGCGTGATTTCCTTAGGCGGCATGGTCTACAAAGGCAGTGTGCGCGTCGGTGGTGATAAGTTTGACGAAGCCATCATCAATTACATCCGTCGCAACTACGGCATGTTGATTGGTGAACCTACGGCAGAGGCGATCAAGAAAAAAATCGGCTCAGCATTCCCAGGCTCTGAAGTCAAAGAAATGGAAGTTAAGGGCCGCAACTTGTCGGAAGGCGTGCCACGTTCTTTCACGATTTCTTCGAACGAAATCTTGGAAGCATTGACCGACCCATTGAACAACATCGTGTCTGCTGTGAAAAACGCTTTGGAACAAACACCGCCAGAACTCGGTGCAGACATTGCCGAGCGCGGCATGATGCTCACCGGTGGTGGCGCTTTGCTGCGTGATCTAGACCGCTTGTTGGCTGAAGAAACTGGCTTGCCTGTTTTGGTGGCCGAAGACCCACTCACTTGTGTGGTGCGCGGATGCGGCTTGGCCTTAGAACGTATGGACCGCTTAGGCTCCATCTTTACGAGCGAATAACACTGTGCCACTTGGCACCCTAGACAGAACCCCCCCGGCCTTTTTTAAACAAGGGCCGTCAGCAATCTCCAAACTGCTGTTCTTCAGTGCCCTCTCTGTTTTGTTGATGGTCGCAGATGTGCGCTTCAACGTGACACAACCATTGCGTGCTGCTTTATCGGTAGCCCTTTATCCTGTGCAGTGGTTAGCGATGCGCCCGCAAGCATTTGCGCAGTACAGCGGTGAATATTTAGAGTCTCTACAAGACGCGCAGGCAGATGCGAAAGATATGCGTCAAAAACTATTGCTGCAAGCTCAACGTGCTGCGCAAGTCGAACAGCTCATATTAGAAAACAAACAGCTCAGAGGCTTACTAAGTTTGAATGAGCGGCTCAACACCGTAGGTTTTGTAGCTGAGGTGTTGTATGACGCGGCAGACCCCTACACCCGCAAACTCATCATCAACAAGGGGATGACAAACGGTGTGAAGACTAGCGCTCCTGTCATGGACGAGTACGGTATCTTGGGCCAAGTGACACGCGTATTGCCACTGGTGAGTGAAGTGACTTTGGTAACTGACCGTGAGCATTCCATACCAGTGCTCAACACCCGGACAGGTGCACGCGGCGTAGCGTATGGCGAGTCAGGCGGCGCACCCTTGATGGAGTTGCGTTTTATGGCGACCAATGCGGACATTGAAGTCGGCGACCAACTCACCACCAGTGGTGTGGATGGGGTCTATCCTCCAGGTGTCCCAGTTGGCATCGTGACCAAAGTAGAGCGCCGTGCGGAAACTGCTTTTGCCCGCATCTTGTGTGAACCCGTTGGTCATGTGCAGGGTGCCAGACATGTGATGGTGATTGAACCGCTCACAGCCCAATTGCCAGCACGTCCCGTGATCGAGAAACCTCAGCCCTTAGGCATGATCAAAGGAGGTCGTCGATGATCATGCCGCGCGGCCAGCAACTTTTGTTGCCTGCTAATCCCTTATTTGTTTTGATGACTTTGCTACTGGCCTTGTTAGTCAACATGCTCACCAACATCAGCTTATTGGGCAATGCGGCATGGACACCAGATTTACTGGCAGTGACTTTGGTGTTTTGGTGCATTCACCAACCGCGGTTAGTCGGTATTGGTGTGGCCTTTTTCTTTGGTGTTGCGAGTGACGTGCATCAAGCCACCTTGATGGGACAACATGCGTTGACCTATACCGCCTTAGGATTTTTCTCGCTCATGATCCATCGCCGATTGCTATGGTTTACCGTGCCTTCACAGGCCATGCAAGTGTTGCCATTGTTTTTAACAGGACATGCGTTGGAATTGACGGTACGCATGGCTTCTGGCGCTTTGTTTCCCGGTTGGTCTTTATTTTTAGCGCCTTTGTTAGAAGCTGCGCTGTGGCCCATCCTGAGTGTGATCTTGCTAGCACCGCAAAGGCGCGCACCTAACCCAGACGCGCATCGCCCCTTATGAATGTGATCCGCAACATTCAAATGGACCTGAACCGTTTCAGGTCGCGGGTGTTTGTGGTGACATTGGCAATCCTCATTGCGCTGGGGGTTTTGTTCTTGCGATTGTTTTATTTGCAAGTGATTCGTTATGACGAACTCAATGCTGCGGCTGAGAGTAACCGCACCGCCATCGTCCCAATCGTGCCAAATCGTGGTGTCATCATGGACCGAAATGGAGTAGTGCTGGCAACGAACTATTCGGCTTACACATTAGAAATCACACCATCAAAAGTGATTGCGCCGGTTGAAGAAGTGATCGAGCAACTCTCGGGCATCATCGATATTCAGCCGCGCGATAAACGCCGATTTAAAAAACAAGTGGACGAATCCAAAAGCATTGATTCGGTCCCGATCCGTAACCGATTAACCGATGAAGAAGTGGCGCGATTTGCCGCGCAGCGTTACCGTTTCCCTGGCGTTGAAATTCGCGCGCGTTTATTTCGTAACTATCCCTACGAGCAATTGGCTAGCCATGTGATTGGCTACATCGGCCGAATCAACACCAGCGAAAAAGCCAAGATCGAAGAGTCAGAAGACGCAGGCAACTATCGCGGTACCGAATACATTGGCAAATTAGGCGTTGAGCAAAGCTATGAACACCAATTACATGGCACAACTGGCGTGCAAGAGATGGAGACCTCAGCTGGTGGACGTGCTGTGCGTCGACTCAACAGCAGTCAATCCATACCTGGTAACAGCGTGGTGTTGTCTATCGACATCAAGTTGCAAAAACTGGTCGAAGATTTGTATGGGACGCGCCGTGGTGCTTTGGTGGCGTTGGACCCAAAAACTGGCGAGGTGTTGGCGTTTGTTAGTAAGCCCACGTTTGACCCCAACTTGTTTGTCGACGGCATTGATGCAGATAACTGGCAGGCTTTGAACGAGTCCCCTGATAAGCCTTTGCTTAACCGTGCGTTACGGGGAACCTATCCTCCCGGCTCTACTTACAAGCCATTTATGGCGTTGGCGGCATTGCAGACAGGTAAGCGTTCAGAGAAAGTATTGATTTCTGACCCTGGCTTTTTCATGTTTGGTAACCACCGTTTCCGCGATGACAAAGAGGGCGGCCATGGTGTGGTGGATATGTACAAGTCGATTGTCGAGTCGTGTGATACCTACTACTACACACTGGCGCGCGATATGGGCGTGGATTTGATTTACGAACAAATGAAGCCACTGGGGTTTGGACAAATCACGGGTATTGATATCTTGGGCGAGTCGCGCGGTATCTTGCCCTCTACCGAGTGGAAACGCACCAGTTATAAAAAAGCTGAGCAACAACGCTGGTATTCAGGCGAAACCATTTCTCTTGGAATCGGACAGGGTTACAACAGTTTCACTATGTTGCAACTGGCGCATGCCACAGCCACCATCGCAAACAACGGTCTGAAGATGCGACCACACATCGTACGCGAGGTGTTGGATGTCGAAACCAAAGCACCCACCCCCGTGGCCAAAGAACCAATTGGGCAGTTGCCGTTGTCGCCAGAAAACTTGGACATCATCAAACGCGCCATGATTGGTGTGAACATCGAAGGCACATCGGCCACTAGCTTTGTCGGTGCGCAATATGTGAGCGCTGGTAAAACTGGAACTGCGCAGGTTTTCACTGTGAAGCAAAACGAAAAGTACAACGCAGCCACGGTGGACGAACGGATGCGCGACCACGCCTTGTACATTGCATTCGCGCCAGCAGACGAGCCCAAGGTTGCCTTGGCGATGGTGGTGGAGAATGCAGGCTTCGGTGCGCAAAACGCTGCGCCGATTGCCAGACGTGTGTTTGACTTCATGATCTTGGGTCTGTACCCCTCTGAAGAAGATATCGCCGCTGTGCAAAAAGGCCAAGCGACCCGTCCAATCGGAAAGCCACGTGATGTGGCCAACGTGCCTTGGCCCCCAAAAAGTATCGCTGCAGCGGCAGTCCCAGTAAAGCCTTAAGAAGCCGTACGTTCGCGTTTAACGCATGTATGCGTCAAAACTGGTTTTGCAAATCAAGGCGCTGACCACCACCAAGAACATTACGCGTACGAACCCAGCGCCATGCTTTAACGCCATGTGGGTGCCAAGCAAACTGCCCGCGACATTGGCTAACGCAAGAGGAAGCGCCAAGTGCCACCAAACATGGCCCTTGAGTGTGAACAAAACCAAGGCAGCTGCGTTGCTAGAGAGATTGAGCAACTTGGCTGCCACCGAAGCATTTAAAAAGTCATAGCCCATCCAACGTACCAACAAGAAAACGAAAAAGCTTCCCGTGCCGGGTCCGAAAAACCCATCGTAAAAACCAATCACCAAGCCTACGGAGCAAGCGGCTAGTAATTCAGCACGACCGCTAAAGCGAGGCGTATGGTCGCGGCCCATTTCTTTGCGCCACAGGGTGTAGAGCAATACAGCGCCTAAAACAAAGGGTAGCAATTGGCGTAAAAAATCTGGCGAAATAAGCGTCACCCACCACGCGCCTACAAAAGAGCCTGCCATTGCCATGCAGGCTGCTGGCAACATGACCGACCAATTGATCGCTACGCGCCGGCTGTATTGCCAAGTTGCAAATGTGGTGCCCCAAACCGACGCACTCTTATTGGTCCCTAATAAAGTGGCAGGCGTCGCCGTGGGGTAGAGCGCAAAAAGCGCTGGCAACAAAACCAATCCGCCGCCACCCACAATTGAATCGATAAACCCTGCGAGCGCCGAAGCCAAGGTGGCTAATACAAGTTCCATCTGCAGATTGTGGTCTGAAAAGTAAAAGGCACCGGAGTTACCCAGTGCCTTTTTCAAAATCACCCTGCTTGTGCAGGGCTTGTTATGCGTCTCCTCGGACCCTCTGCAACTGCGGTGTACCTTGGTTGCGAGTTGGCAAACTTTAAACGGGGTGCACCGCAATGGGGCCTAGGAGTTTCCCTTGCGGGCTAACCCGTGACAAAGAAGATTAAGAATGCGCCAGCGCCTCGTGCGTCAGCCACTGCGCGGCCTTTTCGGCCAACATCAAAGTGGGGCTATTGGTATTACCACTGGTAATTGTGGGCATCACGCTGGCATCGACCACTCTCAGTCCGCGCACCACGCCGCCACGGCCATCGCGCACCCGCAACTCTGGGTCGACCACGGCTTGCGCATCGTCGATGCGTCCCATACGCGCAGTCCCCACGGGATGGAAGATAGTGGTGGCAATGTCACCCGCCAAACGGGCCAAGTCGTCGTCGCTTTGGTATTGCACGCCAGGCTTCCATTCCACAGGCTGGTATTTCGCCAAAGCAGGTTGGGCGGCGATGCGTCGCGTCACGCGCAAAGAATCTGCCGCGACTTTGCGGTCTGCGTCCGTGCTCAAGTAGTTGGGCGCAATTTTGGGAGCATCCGAAAACTTGGGACTCACAATATGCACCGTGCCACGGCTTGTCGGGTTGAGGTTGCACACACTCGCCGTGAACGCGGGGAAGTTATGCAGCGGTTCACCAAACGCATCCAAACTCAAAGGTTGCACGTGGTATTCGATGTTGGTGTAAGGCTGATCAGGGCTGCTGCGCGTAAAGGCGCCCAATTGCGAAGGCGCCATACTCATCGGCCCGCTGCGCTTGAACACATATTCCATCCCAATCTTGGCCTTGCCCCACCAACTATTGGCCAGCGTGTTGAGCGTCTCCACCCCCTGCACTTTAAAGACTGAGCGGATTTGCAAATGGTCTTGCAAATTGGCGCCCACACCCGGCAAATCGATAAAGGGATCAATGCCGTGCTCTTTCAACAAAG
>RFTR01000041.1 GCA_009923345.1 Betaproteobacteria bacterium | reverse complement strand
TGGCTCCTCGCTTCGCTCTTGATGTCGCCATATGGACTACTGGCATATCGCCTTCGCTTCTTACAGCAACTATTTTGTGAGAGGGGTGTCAGCTTAATGAGCGAACTAGGGAAATCGCTTCGTCTACTCGCTCAACAGCATGAACCGTTAACCCCTCAATGGGCTTTTTAGGTGCATTCGCCTTGGGAATCACTGCGACGCTGAAGCCCAGTTTGGCAGCCTCTTTCAAACGTTCTTGCCCCCTCGGAGCAGGACGAACTTCACCGGCCAAGCCAACTTCACCAAAAGCAATAAACCCAGCAGGCAGTGGCTTGCCGCGCAAACTACTTTGGATAGATAGCATGACCGCCAAGTCCGCTGCAGGCTCGCTAATTCGCACACCACCCACTGCGTTTACAAAAACGTCTTGGTCCATACAAGCCACGCCTGCGTGCCGGTGCAACACAGCCAACAACATCGCCAAACGGTCACGGTCTAGGCCAACACTCAAGCGCCGAGGCGATGGCCCGCCACTGTCTACCAACGCCTGAATTTCAACCAACATTGGGCGCGTGCCTTCGAGCGTCACCAAGACACAACTGCCTGGCACAGGCTCAGCGTGTTGGCTGAGAAAAATCGCGCTTGGATTGCTGACGCCTTTGAGGCCTTTTTCGGTCATCGCGAAGACACCGATTTCGTTCACAGCGCCAAAGCGGTTTTTGATCGCGCGCACCAAGCGGTAAGTGGAGTGGGTGTCGCCTTCGAAGTAGAGAACAGTGTCAACCATATGCTCCAACACCCGTGGGCCAGCCAATGCACCTTCTTTGGTGACATGCCCGACCAGCACAACAGCCGTGCCCGTGGCTTTGGCCATGCGGGTGAGATGCGCTGCACATTCGCGCACTTGCGCAACGGAGCCTGGTGCGCTTGTCAGTTGGTCTGAATACACGGTTTGAATGGAGTCCATCACTACCACCGCGGGTTGCAGTTTGTCGACGGTGGCCAGCACTTTTTCGAGTTGCGTTTCTGCCAGCACTTGCACTTGCGATTTGTCTAGTCCCAAACGGCGCGAGCGCAAGGCCACTTGCGCGCCAGATTCTTCGCCGGTCACATACAAGGTGTTCCAACCGCAGCGCTGCAAACCATCCATCGCTTGCAACAGCAAGGTCGATTTACCTATGCCAGGGTCGCCACCGATCAGCACCACGCCACCTTGGACCATGCCGCCACCCAAAACGCGGTCGAGTTCTTCTTGGCCTGTGGGGGTGCGCGGTACTTCAGACGCTTCAATATCTGACAAGGTCGCAACTTCAGCCGAAGGCACCAACGCCGCCATTCCAGCGTAGCGATTTTTGACGGGACCGCCGGATTCGACTGCGCCTTCTGTGAGGGTGTTCCAAGCATTGCAACTTGGGCACTTGCCCAGCCATTTGGGACTGGTGCCACCGCATTCGGTGCAGGTGTATTGGGTTTTGTCTTTGGCCATGGCGCAAATGATACTGGATAAACGAACAGTGTTTTGTGCTTTTCGGTCTGTTATCTTTTGATGTTCCGACGGTAACTCCTCCCCATGCAACACATACATCACCTGATCAACGGCAAGCACGTCCAAAGCGCCAAAACCTTTACCTCCCTCAACCCCGCTACCCAAGACGTGTTGGCCGAAGTGGCTGCTGGCGGTGATGCCGAGGTCCATGCGGCTGTGGCTGCAGCGAAAGATGCTTTTCCTAAATGGGCAAATACAGCTGCCATCGAGCGCGCCAAATTACTACGCAAACTTGGCGACCTGATCACAAAACACATCCCTGAAATTGCAGAAACAGAGACCAACGACTGCGGGCAAACGATTTCACAAACTGGCAAACAACTGATCCCGCGCGCGGCAGACAACTTTTCCTACTTTGCCGAAATGTGCACACGGGTAGACGGACACACCTATCCCACGCCAACGCACTTGAACTACACCTTGTTTCACCCCGTAGGTGTCTGCGCCCTGATCAGTCCGTGGAATGTGCCCTTCATGACGGCCACATGGAAGGTCGCGCCATGCCTCGCTTTTGGCAATACCGCCGTGCTGAAAATGAGCGAGCTCTCGCCACTCACGGCCGCGCGTTTGGGAGACTTAGCGCTTGAAGCGGGCATTCCAGCAGGGGTGCTCAACGTTGTCCACGGTTACGGCCATGAAACTGGCGAGCCCTTGGTGGCGCATCCGGATGTGCGGGCGATTTCTTTCACAGGCTCTACCGCAACGGGTAATCGAATTGTCAAAACTGCGGGCTTGAAAAAATTCAGCATGGAGCTAGGCGGCAAGTCACCGTTCGTCATCTTTGACGACGCTGATTTGGACCGCGCCCTCGATGCCGCCGTCTTCATGATTTTCAGCAACAACGGTGAACGTTGTACGGCTGGCAGTCGCATCTTGGTGCAACAAAATATCTATGCAGACTTTGCTACCAAATTTACCGAACGTGCCAAGCGCATCACGGTGGGCGACCCTTTAGACGACAAAACCATTGTCGGCCCGATGATCAGCCAAGCGCATTTGGCCAAAGTGAAAAGCTATATCGAGCTCGGCCCCAAAGAAGGTGCCACCTTGTTGTGCGGCGGTTTAGATCGCCCATCGTATGCACCCGACTTATGCGCACGCGTCGCCAAAGGGAACTTTGTCTGGCCCACGGTGTTTGCCGATGTTGATAACAGCATGCGTATCGCGCAAGACGAAATTTTTGGCCCCGTGGCATGTTTGATTCCGTTCAAAGACGAAGCGCACGCCATCTCCCTTGCGAATGACATCGCCTATGGCTTGAGCAGCTATGTGTGGACCGAAAACATTGGCAAAGCCCATCGCGTAGCAGCCGCCATTGAAGCGGGTATGTGTTTTGTGAACAGCCAAAACGTACGCGACTTGCGCCAGCCGTTTGGGGGAACCAAAGCCAGCGGCACAGGACGAGAAGGCGGCACTTGGAGTTACGAAGTATTTTGTGAACCTAAAAACGTCGCAGTCAGTTTGGGAAGCCACCACATTCCGCACTGGGGGGTTTAACCATGGGACAACTTGCGCTGGCCGCCAAAATTACGCACGTGCCTTCTATGTATTTGAGCGAATTGCCTGGGCCGCGTTTTGGCACACGACAAGACGCCATCGAGGGGCACCGCGAAATCAGCCGTCGTTGTCGTAATCTAGGTGTAGACACCTTGGTGGTGTTTGACACGCATTGGTTGGTAAACGCGAATTACCACATCAACTGCGCGCCACATTTCAAAGGCACTTACACCAGCAATGAATTACCGCACTTCATCAGCAATATGGGCTACGAGGCACCTGGCAACCCTGCGCTAGGGCAATTGCTCGCCAAAGTTTGCAACGACTTCGGTGTAGAGACCTTGGCGCATGACAAGACCACACTCGCGCCCGAATATGGCACCTTGGTGCCACTGCGCTACATGAATGAAGACCAGCATTTCAAAGTGGTGTCTGTTTCCGCTTTGTGCCAAGCACACTATTTGAATGACAGCGCGCGATTGGGTTGGGCTATGCGCCAAGCCGTGGAACAACACTATGACGGCAAGGTGGCGTTTTTTGCAAGCGGCTCGTTGAGCCATCGGTTTGCACAAAACGGATTGGCGCCTGAGTTTGCTTTCAAAATTTGGAGTCCGTTTTTAGAAAAGCTAGACGCCCAAGTGGTACAGATGTGGCAAAACGCCGAGTGGGAGAGTTTTTGCGCCATGCTGCCCGAATACGCCAGCAAAGGCCATGGCGAAGGGTTTATGCACGACACCGCCATGTTGATGGGCGCATTGGGTTGGTCGGGGTACGACGCGCCAGCTGAAATCATCACGCCTTACTTTGGCGCGTCGGGCACGGGCCAAATCAATGCGGTGTTTCCGGTGACGCCACAAAACGGACTGCACATCCCTCCCGCACAAGCCAGTGCGGCAGGTGCTTACCAATCGTTCTCAAGGCTTTGAATTTGTATGCCCCATCTTGTGATTCTCTACACCCCGCAACTCGACAAAGAAACCAATATAGATGTGCTGTGTCGCTCACTGGCCAACACCATGCTGGCAGCACGCGATGAAAAAGATGAAGCCGTTTTCCCGCCCGGTGGTACGCGCGTGCTGGCCTTTCCCGCTACGCATTACGCAGTGGCAGATGACGGCAGCGCTGGCCGTGCAGCCGGAGGGAATGGCGACTACGCTTTTGTGTATTTGCAATTGCGTATGGCGAATGGGCGATCGTCTGCCACGCACGCAAGCGTTGGTGATGCGCTTTTAAAAACAACACGAACCCACTTTGCCGATATCTTTGAGAAACGCCATATCGGCATCACTTTACAAATTGACGAAGGCGCGCCTGCCTACGACGCCAAGCACAGCAATCTCCATCCTTTATTTACCAAAGCCTGAATATGCTGAGCACTGAAGTCATCGCACAACTGGCTGCAGAGTTGAATCATGCAGAAAAATCACGCGTACAGGTCGAGCATTTCTCTAAACGTTTTCCTGAAATGACGATTGAAGATGGTTACCGCATCAACCGCGCATGGGTGGCGCTCAAACTCGCAGAAGGCCATCAAGTGATAGGCCACAAAATTGGCCTGACCAGCCGCGCTATGCAACAAGCCAGCCAAATCGACGAACCTGATTTCGGCACTTTGCTCGAGCATATGCGCTACACCTGTGTGCCTGGAAAAATGCTGGACATACCCATCAAAAATTTCATTGCGCCGCGCGTTGAAGTGGAGCTGGCGTTTGTGTTGAAGCATCCAATCCAAGGGCCGAATGTTTCTGTCGAACAAGTGTTAGAAGCCACGGCCTATGTCACGCCTGCGATTGAAATCATCGACGCACGGATCGAACAGTTTGATCGCCACACCAAAGTGATGCGCAAAGTGTTCGACACCATCAGCGACAACGCAGCCAATGCTGGCATTGTTTTAGGAGGCGAGCAGGTAGACCCCTACGAGACTGATTTACCTTGGTGCGGCGCGGTGCTCAAACAAAACGGCGTGGTGGAAGAAACCGGCTTGGCCGCTGGTGTGCAAGGCCATCCTGCGATTGGTATTGCTTGGCTGGCCAATAAGCTCGCACCTTGGAGTGAGTCATTGCAAGCGGGCGAAATTGTGTTGGCCGGATCTTTCACACGCCCCGTCGCAGCCAAAGTCGGCGATACGTTTGAGGCAGACTACGGGCCCTTAGGTTGTTTGCAATTTAGATTTGTTTAATTTTTATGACTACACACTGCCATCCTGACGAATGGACCACACGCGTGCAACTCGCCGCTTGCTATCGCATTTTTGCCATGCTCGGTTGGACCGAAATGATTTACAACCACATCACCGTGCGCGTGCCAACCACTGCAAGCGGAGATGAGAAGCAATTCTTAATCAACCCATTTGGTTTGCATTACAGCGAAGTGACCGCCAGTAATTTGGTGAAGATCAATTTAAAAGGCGAAGTGTTGGATAGATCCAAACACCGCATCAACCCCGCTGGTTTTGTGGTGCATGCCACATTGCACGACGGGATTGAAGGCGCGCATTGTGTGATGCATACCCACACCACAGCAGGTGTGGCGGTGGCGTGTTTGCAAAGCGGTTTGATGCAAACCAATTTTTATTCGGCGCAATTGCACAACATGGTCGCATACCACGACTTTGAGGGCATCACCATCCACGCAGACGAAGGCCCGCGTGTTTTAAAAAGCATTGGCAAAAAGCAAGCGGTGATTTTGCGCAATCATGGGCTACTAGCCTGGGGCGGTGCAGTGCCCGAGACCTTTGCTATTTTGTGGACGCTGCAACGCGCTTGCGAAATACAACTCGCCACTTTCAGCATGGGTCCTGCGATCAATGTGCCAGAAGATATTGCTGCACGGTGTACCCGCGACTCTTTGCAGTTTGACGTCAACCATGGCGGCGCAGGCAAAGACGTGTTCGACGCGCTAGTGCGCCAAGTCGATAAGTTGGATGCGAGTTATCGCCAATGACGTTTTCTAAGATTTGTATTTACGGCGCCGGCGCTATCGGCGGATGGATAGGCGCACGTTTAGAGCAACGGCCAAGTGTGACTTTGTCTGTCGTGGCGCGCGGAGAAACTTTGCAGCAATTGCAAACCCATGGCTTGCAATTGCACAGTGGCGATCAGACGCAATATGCCAAGGTGCAAGCCAGCGCCCAACCCGCTTCTTTAGGTGTGCAAGACTTGGTCATCATCGCAGTCAAGGCGCCCTCGCTGTTGGATGTGTCAAAGCAAATACAACCTTTGATAGGCCCCAACACCATCGTGATGACCGCAATGAATGGCGTGCCTTGGTGGTTCTTACAAGGTTTTGGCGGCTTCTATGCCAACACACCTTTAAAAAGCGTAGACCCCCATGGGAAAATTTCCACAGCTATTCCAGCGCAACACGTGATTGGGTGCGTCGTCCATGCGAGTTGCTCTTTGCGTGCGCCAGGACAAGTGCAACACCATTTTGGAAATGGTTTGGTCATTGGTGAGCCTACTGGCGGGTCTAGTGCGCGGGTGCAAGCCCTACATCAGTTACTAAGCGATGCAGGTTTTGATGCCACTTTGTCCGAACGCATTCAAAAGGATGTTTGGTACAAGCTTTGGGGCAATATGACGATCAACCCCATCAGCGCATTGACGGGTGCGACATCAGACAAGATATTGAACGATCCAAACATACTTGCTTTTGTTTCTGCCGTAATGTTGGAGGCCAAGGCGATTGGCGCTGCGATAGGTATTGCGATTGACCAACAACCAGAAGACCGGCACGCAGTCACGCGCAAGCTTGGTGCTTTCAAAACTTCTATGTTGCAAGACGTACAGGCTAAGCGCTCGGTGGAATTAGATGCTTTGGTAGGCGCTGTGCAAGAGCTTGGGCAAATTACAAAAGTGCCTACGCCTTTTACAGATGCGTTGATGGGGTTGGCGCGTTTACAAGCACAGGAACTTGGACTTTACCCAACTAGTCCTGAGTAAAACCAACCCTTGCAGCTACAGCGCACATCAGTTCATAGCCCACTGTGCTGGCCGATTGCGCAACTTCATCAATGGGCAAAACAACACCACCAGTGGATTTGCCCCACAGCGTGACTTCACTACCAAACCTAGCTTGAACACCTTCTAGATCACAAGGCGTGAGGTCTACCGTCACCATATCCATGCTGATGCGCCCTACTGTGCGCGTGCGCACACCATTCACCAAAACCGGTGTGCCTGTTGGGCAATGGCGCGGATAGCCATCGGCATAGCCACACGCCACCACGCCAATGCGCATGGCTTTGTCAGCAACAAAGGCTGAGCCGTAACCCACCGCATCACCCACTTGCAAGTTTTGAACAGCAATCAACTGACTACGCAAACTCATCGTCGGTTGTAAATTCCAATCGGCAATCGACTGCTGGGGAAAATCAGGCGCAGCGCCATAAAGCGCGATACCGGGTCTTACCCAATCTGCAGACACATTTAGATGAGTCCCATGACGCAATACAGCTGCACTATTGCAAGTACTGCGCTCTCCGGGTAAATCTTGGCAAGCTTTCTCGAACACTTGCATTTGCGCGGAAACACCGGTAGGGCCGTCTGCGTCGCTGAAGTGCGTCATCAATGAGATTTCATCGACTTGCGGCAATTCGTTCAACCGAGTCCATGCAGATCGAAATGCATCCGGCGTGAACCCTAAACGGTTCATGCCACTGTTAAGTTTTAAAAACACACGATGCGCTTGTTGGGTTTTATGCTGACTCAACATGTCGATTTGCTCGGTGCAATGCACGGTATGCCACAAATTAAGGCGTGAACACAACTCCAAATCACGCGTCTCAAACACACCTTCTAACAACAAAACAGGGCCGCGCCAGCCTAAATCACGCACGCGCTGGGCTTCGTTTAAATCGAGCAATGCAAATCCGTCGCATCCGCGCAAACCCTCATAGGCGCGTTCAATGCCGTGGCCGTAGGCATTGGCTTTGACCACCGCCCAAACACGCGCGTCTGGGGTGCAATCTTTCATGCGTTGCAAGTTGTGACGCAAGGCGTCGCTGTGCACAAAGGCTTGAATCGGACGGGGCATATCGCTATTGTGTCATTGCGCGTGTTATAACCATTTGTCTAATCTTTTCGATGTTCCCATGAAGCGCGGTTTTTACACCATCATGTCTGCCCAGTTCTTTAGTTCGTTGGCAGACAACGCCTTGTTTGTCACGGCGGTTGAGTTACTGAAGTCCGAAGGCACAGCTGAGTGGCAACGCGCCGCCTTGGTTCCCATGTTTGCTCTTTTTTATGTGGTGTTAGCCCCTTTTGTAGGTGCATTTGCCGATTCGCGCCCCAAAGGCGATGTGATGCTAATGAGTAACACCATCAAAGTAGTGGGTTGCTTGATGATGCTATTTGGTAGCCATCCTTTATTGGCGTATGCCGTAGTGGGTTTAGGCGCTGCCGCTTATTCACCCGCTAAATATGGCATCTTGACTGAGTTACTACCTTCGTCGCAATTGGTCAAAGCCAATGGCTGGATTGAAGGCTTGACCATCGGTTCAATTATTTTGGGCGTCTTATTAGGTGGTCAATTGGTAGGGCCTAAGTTGTCCTCCATCTTGCTGTCGATAGATGTGCCGTTTATCGATACGGGGTTTGATACGCCCGCTGAAGCAGCCATTTGCTTGCTGGTCTTGTTTTATGGATTGGCTGCATGGTTTAACACACGGATTCCCAATACAGGTGCGGCACTGATACCGATGCGCAGCCATCCCGAATACAGCATGGCGCGTAGTTTGTGGATTTTGATTCCCGATTTTTTCCACTGTAACCAGTTATTGTGGAAAGATAAATTGGGCCAAATATCTTTGGCCACCACAACTTTGTTTTGGGGTGTGAGTGGCAACTTGCGCTACATCGTGCTGGCCTGGAGTGCCGCCGCTTTAGGCTACAGCACCACCCAAGCGTCGAGCTTGGTAGGTGTTGTGGCGATTGGCACCGCAGCGGGGGCTGTTGTTGCGTCAATGCGTATGCGCCTAGAGCACGCCACGCGCATCATGCCTTTAGGTATCGTGATGGGCGTCTTTTTGCTTGTCATGATTTTTATTCGTGACTTATGGCTCGCCATACCCTTTTTAATTGTTATAGGTGGCTTAGGTGGCTTCTTAGTCGTTCCGATGAATGCGCTGCTACAACACCGTGGTCACAACTTGATGGGCGCAGGCCGCTCTATTGCAGTACAAAACCTCAACGAACAACTTTGTATTTTGTTACTAGGCGGTCTCTACACTTTGTTCACCGGAATGGGCATGTCAGCTTTTGGTGCCATCACCGCTTTTGGTACCTTGGTGGCATTTGTAATGTGGTTGATCAAGCTTTGGCATGAATCTAACCAACGGCACCACAGCGAGGAACTTGCTAGGCTGATGCTCATCGCCAGTCAAGACGATGCGCATGGTTAGGGTTGAAGAACAGCGTCTAGTAACTCTATCCAGTGTTTGACGGGAACATCTGTTCCGCTTTGCAAATGTGTGATGCAGCCTACGTTGGCGCTCAAAATGGCCTTGGGTTGCATCGCGCCTAAATTATCTAATTTGCGATCGCGCAGACTGTAGGCGATATCTGGGTTCAGGACCGAGTAAGTTCCGGCTGAGCCGCAACACAAGTGGGCTTCGTTATTTGCCACTTGCACATCAAAGCCTAAATCGCCCAAATATTTTTCAACACCGCCTTTGAGTTGTTGGCCGTGTTGCAAGGTGCAAGGTGGGTGAAACGCTTGTTTGCCAACTTGTTCTAGCGCTTGCGCATTTATTTTTGGTTTTAAAGTGCTTACGAGTTCTGGCAACAGCTCACTGAGGTCTTTGGTCAAAGCACTGATTTTTTGTGCTTTGTTTGCATATTGCGCATCATTAGCTAACACATGGCCATAGTCTTTGACCATGACACCGCAACCAGACGCATTCATGATGATGGCTTCCACGCCTTGTTCCACATACGGCCACCATGCATCGATGTTGGCGCGCATTTGAACCGCACCACCCTCTTGGTCGTTGAGGTGAAATTTCACCGCGCCACAGCATCCTGCGTTCGTTGCCACCAAGGTTTGAATGCCTGCGGCATCCAACACGCGAGCTGTCGCTGTATTGATATTGGGCTGCATAGAAGGTTGCACACAACCGGCAAGCATCAAAACTTTACGCGCATGGATTTGCGTGGGCCAAGTCACCCCATTGCGATGCGCCACTTGTGACGCAGGCACTTTGGCTTTTAGACTGGCGGGTAGCACGCCACGCACCGCTTGGCCTAATTTCATGGCCGGCGCAAATAGTGGTGATGGCAGGCCTTCTTTCAAGGCCCAGCGCAACATGCGTTCGCCAATAGGTCTCTCTACTTTGGCGTCCACCAATTTACGGCCAATATCCACCAAGTGTCCGTATTGCACACCGCTCGGGCAGGTGGTTTCACAGTTGCGACAGGTTAAGCAGCGGTCTAAGTGAATCTGGGTTTTGCGCGTTGGGGTTTCGCCTTCCAAGACTTGTTTCATCAAATAAATGCGCCCGCGTGGGCCATCTAATTCGTCTCCCAATAGTTGGTAGGTAGGACACGTGGCGGTACAAAACCCACAATGCACGCATTTGCGCAAAATCGCTTCAGCCGCTTTGCCGTCTTCTGTATCTTGGTATTCAGGTGCGAGATGGGTTTGCATAGTTTTATTTCAAAGCCGTGCGATGGGAATTAAAAATTCCCGCTGGATCGAATTGTTGTTTGAGTTGGTTTTGTATACGCGCGTGCACGCTGTTCAATGGTGTGAAAACGCCAACGCGCTTGTCCTCGTCGCTATGGACAGCGCTTGTTTTAAACAAGGTGACATGACCACCTACTTTGGAAGCAACTTCACGCAAATTTGTTGCTTGAGACGATGGTGCCCACAACCAACGCTGTCCGCCATGCCACTCTATGTATTGCGCATAGGGAAGTTTTAATTCAGGCGTAGTTTGCGGCACTGAAAACCGCCACAAACAATCTTCTTCGCTAGGTGCTTGCGTAAAAAACGGTAATTGGTGTTCATTGCCTGCACGCCAATCCTGCGCCGCTTGTTTGTTGTCCATTTGCACAACCGTAGCGCCCAAGGCTTGCACTTCTTTGCTGATGCGTTGCACACCAGCCTCAACAGCAGCCACTGCGCCGCGTAATCGCAAAAACAAATAATTTTGTGCAGGTGCGGTGGTGTAGTCATACACCCAAGCACTGGCATTCAATGGTAATGGCTGGCCGCCCCATTGGTGCAAACATGTGAGCGCTTGTGCTTGCGACAAACCAGCACACTGCAATGTGGACTCGCCTGGCGCGATGGGCAACACCTTCAAGGACAACTCGGTGATCAAACCCAACTGGCCCATGCTGCCTGCCAACAAGCGCGAGATGTCATAGCCAGCCACGTTTTTCATCACTTGTCCGCCAAATGTGAGTAGCTCTCCTTTGCCGTTGATCATCTTGGCACCCAAGACGAAATCACGCACATTGCCTACATTGGCGCGCGATGGGCCGCTTAAGCCCGCTGCAACCATGCCACCCACAGTTGCGCCCTCACCAAAATGTGGTGGTTCAAACGCAAGACACTGGCCTTTTTCTGCCAGCGCTGTTTCTAATTCTTTTAATGGTGTACCAGCACACACCGTGACCACTAGTTCACTAGGCTCGTAACTCAAAATGCCTGAATACGCACGCGTATCAAAGACATCGCCCACAAGGCTCTGGCTATAAAAATCTTTGGTGCCCCCGCCACGAAAGCGAAGTGGCGTTTTGGAGGATGTCGCGCTTTTTATTCGTTGCGCCCAATCATGAAGGATGTCAGACATAGCGGACTATGGTATCCGCTCAAACCAAATATTTCTCACGCAAGAAAAAAGCCCGCCGTGAGGCGGGCTGAAAGTCCAAGGAAACTTTTAAATCTTTGAGAGATTAGCTGTGATAAGCCGTTTCGCCGTGTGAAGAGATGTCGAGGCCTTCGCGCTCTTCTTCTTCAGTAACGCGCAATCCGATCACCAAGTCAACCAGTTTGACCACCAGAATTTTCTCCTGGCACAGGCCATCCATCGGGCCGCCGTCTTGGCC
>RFTR01000005.1 GCA_009923345.1 Betaproteobacteria bacterium | reverse complement strand
AAGGCATAGGGAATATGTCGCCAATCGCGTTGGCGTGGTGCATCGCTCAAAGGCGAGAACTGGACAACTGCAAATGCTTGGTAAGTTCTTTCACCAACCGTGCGTAGATCCGGATCTTTACCGAAATTACTACTGCGCTTCACACTGGCCGCAGCAGCTAGTTTTTCGAAGTCTTGCGGCAGTGGCGTAAACAGAGTTTCCATGTGAATGGTTTATCTAACCGTTTCTTGCATTTTCTTGAGCGTACTCGCGGGGCCCTTGTTGCTACCGGCTTCATTAGGCTGAAATGCTAAAACAAAGCGCAATTCCACACGGCGGTTCTTGGCAGGTTCACTCTTGTCGCTTGGGCGTTCATCTGCGTAAGAGCTAATTCCAAAGATGGGTTGTTCGCGTTGGTTACGCAAACTTTGCATAGTGCCAGCGTTAAGCACTTTGTAGACAGCACGTGCACGGTCAAGACCTAAATGCCAATTGCTGTAGTCGCCTCGAAGAAGGGGTGATGCATCGGTATGACCTTCAATCAAAATAGTTTCAATCTCCACTTGCTGGGGATTAGGCGGGCAGTCTCTGGGTAATGTGCGGCGTTGAGAGTAAACATAGCAAGGAAGAATGCCTTGCAATTGTTCGCTGGCAAGTCTTAAGGTTTGTAAGCCGTTGCTAGCAAGGTCGGGTTGGCCAAGTCCAAACAAGGTGTCCGCAGGCAAGGTAATCACACCTGAGGCCTGATTGATGGTGACGGGCACCCCAGCCAGTTGCAGGCGACTGCCAATGGCTTGTACAACCGCTGCCAGTGGGTCAGGTGGCGGCTCTTTAGGCTCTTCAGGTTTGCGTGCTAACAGCACCATCACCATCACAATAAAAATGAACAAGATGCCAATCATCAAGTCGCTGGCAGAAGCCATATAGCCTGACTCTTCGACGTTTTCAGTCTCCGAGGGTGGGCGTCTACTTTTTATAAACATGATGTGATTGATGAAAAATCAGAGTACGAACTGGGCTGAATGATGTGGGTAGGTCGCATCAAGATTTGGGAGGTAATGCGTCTATGAATTCGTCAAGAACCTCTTCTAAGTTGGTGATGCTGCCTCCCAATTGATTAACCGCAGTCGCTAGATGTTGATCCATCTTGGTGTGCAGTCCTGCCACTTGGGTGCTGTAGGCGCTAACGCCTTTGGTCAATGCATCCACCGTTCCATTCAAGGCTTTTTGTGCATCCATTAAATGGGTGCGTACCGTCTCGAGCGCTTGCTCGGTGGTGTGTGCGCTGTCTTTGAATACATTGGCAGTTTCTTGCTGGGTGGTGACTGCTCTCTCAATGGCCGAGGCGCTAGATTGGAATTTGTCGGCAGTCGCATCTACTTTGTCTGCGCTAGATTTCAGTCCATCCATAACGGTTTGTAAATACCCCAGCGTTTGTGCAAGCTGCGCCATCAAACTTTCTATTTGATGCGCTCCTTGTTGTCCTGCGGTGGCCGCACGCGAGAGGGCACCATCAAGGGTAGTCACTGTGCTGTTGGTGGTTTGAATCGTTTGCGCTAGAAGTTGCACTGCATCACCAAAAGATGCCATACCAGTAGAAATGCCTTGGGTTAGTACAGCACCCGCTTTACTGAGTTCGCCAGCTGCTTGGTTACCTGCATTGGTCAGGCCTCCTTCTAAACGTTTGAGTTCAGCAACCTGCGCTTGGTTTTGTTGCAAGATCTCTTGAAACAATGACAGCTGAACACGCATACTCGCCTCGGTTGCATTGTCTGGAATTTTGCTGCGCAAGGTGTGGCACAGCATATCGATGCTGGCCTGCAAGTTACCTAGAGAAATTTTGGCGCGCCAGTTCCAGACCAGTGAACACAAGAGGCCCGCAATCGACGTGATGAATTTACCGCCAGCGGTGGCAATGAGCGATTGCAATGCTTGGTCTTGTTGTCTGGCAGACACATCTAAAGCATTCAAGGCCAAACCAGCTTGTTGCAGGGCGACGGCCAGAAAAATAAATGTGCACATCAAACCAAAACCAATCAAGAGGTTTGGCATGGTTTCGAACAAAGATAAATTCAATCGCCCACCTAATGCATCGCGCACTGTCCATGTCTCTGCGTGGCTACGAAAGCTGTAACTGGTGGTTGAAAGTTGTGCAGTTCCTCCAGCAGAAGGAAGATCGATCAAACCTGCTTGGGTTTCGCGTAATAAAAAACGTAAAACTTCGTCAGAGGTTTGTCCTTGGGCTTGGGCCAAGATATCGTGGCCATTGCCGTTAGCATTGCGAAACCACTTGTCTAGATCAGACACACTTTTGCGTACCTGGTCGATACGACGCGACCAAATGACAAAAACAGTGATCGAGAAAACAAAAATGAGCGCAGCGATTAATAAAGGCAGCAGCAACTGCTCGAGTTGCGCGAAGTAGGTTTGCATCATCCCGCTATTATCCCGCGCCCAAGCCTCCACTGCGTAAAACGCGTCTGTTGCATGCTTGTAGTAAAACTTCTGGTCTGGGCGCCCAAAGTGTCAGATTTTCTTTGGCGCGAGTGAGACCGGTATAAACCAATTCACGGGTGAGAACGGGTGAATCGTGTACGGGAACCACGAGCAAAACATGATGGAACTCTGACCCTTGAGATTTGTGGACGGTCATCGCGAATACTGTCTCCACACTGTCTAATCGTGAAGGCGCTATCCACCGAACGTTGCCGCCTAAGCTAGGAAACGCAACCCGCAAAACACCGCCCGGTCCGGGTAAGCAGATGCCTACATCACCGTTCATCAATTCCAATGCATAGTCATTGCGTGTGACGATCACGGGACGACCCACATACCAAGCCGAACCGGTAAAGCCTAGAGCCTTTTCAATGTGGGCGTTGAGTTGCGTGACGCCAAAAGAGCCCTCACGCACAGCACACAGCACAGAGAATTCGTTGAAACTTTTCAGCACATCTATGGCTTGGCTATCCGTACAAGCGGTAATTTTCTCGAAAGTGTTTGTGCGGTGGCTATCTAATAAAGATAGCCAATGACGCCAACCAAACGCAAGCGCGCGGGCTAACTTTGCGTCATGCGTATTCTGGAGTTGCAGTTTTGTAACTTGATGCAATGGGTCTGATTGCCCTGAATCTTGCTTGCTATCTTCAGAGGTATTGTTTGGCAAGGTGCTCAGCCACTCAGGTGCTGCATTCCAAAGCGCTTGGATAGACGCAGCATTGTTTTGATTGTCTGCATTGACTGCTTGAGCCCATTTACCAATTCCACTGGCTGCGTCAAAGCGGTGGCTATGCGTCAGCGTGACGGTTTGGGCGCGTAACAGTTCACCAGTGCACAGTTGCGACATCACAGCGCCTGCTTCCACAGAGGCCAATTGGTCTTTGTCGCCCAACAAAATCAGTCTGGCCGTGGGTGGTACTGATGCAAGCAGGCGTGCCATCATTTCAAGATCAACCATAGAGGCTTCATCCACTACCACAACATCGGTAGCGAGTGGATGCTCACGGGTGTCACGGCTATTGCTTCTAAGCAAACGGTGCAAGGTTTGTGTTTGTGTGGGGATGCTTGACTGCACATCTCCAGGCATTTGCGCCAGGGCATTGGTGATCGACTCGGTCAATCTAGCTGCAGCTTTACCTGTGGGTGCTGCTAAGTGAATTCTTAAGGTGTTGGCAGAGGTTGCAATCAATAAAGCTAAAAGTTTCACCACTGTGGTTGTTTTTCCTGTACCAGGACCGCCCGTGATGAGGGTGATGTGATTTTTCGCAGCGACTTCGCAGGCAATGCGTTGCATCGATGTCTCTGTTCCAAATAAGGCATCTAGCTGGAGTCTTAAATCCACAGGTTCTGCAATGGATAGATGAATGCGTTGCAAGACATGTTCACGAATAGTCTGCTCCGCATTCCAAGCCCGACGCAAATACAAGCGTTCGCCTTGTGTATCTTGAACCAATACCAAAGGACTGTTGTCGCCTTGTATCCAAGGCAGGGTAGGCGCTGCAGCGCTTAGATGTTTGGGTAAGGCCACAACTTGTTCATCATTCCACCCCAAGAGTGCACTGGCTTGTAATTGCAAAGCGTTTAGATCAAGACAGGCATGGCCTCGACCCCATTGGTAACTTGTAAGCGCCGCTAGCCATAGATGGCGTGGATCATCACTAACTTGCTGGCTATTGAAGTAGTTTGCGAGCGAAATGTCTAAGCCAGTGAGACCGACAGATGTATCAGAACCCACTGACTTATCAAAACTTTTTAAGAGATTTTTTAAAGCACTCATGCAGTGATCCCTGCAAAAAGGCTGTCAAGTGTTTCAATCAATACTTGCGGCGGACGCTGAAAATGCACACCTGAACCAGACTGGTGGATGCCACGCATAAAAATGTAAACAGCGCCACCCATATGTTGCGCATAGTCATAGTTGGGCAGGCGAACCCTCAGGAGGCGGTGTAGGGCCAGGGTGTAGAGCACGTACTGCACTTCATAGCGTTTATGCAAAACGGCCTCTTGCAAAGTGCCTGCAGCGTAGTCGTTGAGTTTGTTCGATTTATAGTCGACCACCCAGTAGCGTTGGTTATGCTGTAAAACCAAATCTAATGAACCCGTGAGCATGCCTTGCATCAATCTCGGCTGAAGTGCTGGCCGCGCTTCTCCTACAAACAGATGCGATTGGATGTGTTGGTCAATTAATTTGGCAGGCACATGGTGGGCTTCCAAATTGAATTCCATCTCCGACCACATATGTTCTTGGGTGAGTTGACCCAATACGAGTGGTGATGTCTCAAAACCGAGGTGCTTGGTATCTAAAGACAATGGGGTTTGAATAAGCTCTTGTAACCATGTGCCTAGGTCAAGGCGCTCTTCATCTTTAAGTTGCAGCCAATTGGCTTTACGTTCCAGCAATTCAGCCCACGCTTGTTGAGACCAAGCTGGTGCTTGTGGGTTTGTTAGTGGCCATTGGTTTTGTGACAACCAATCGAGTAAATCATGCATCAATGTGCCATAGCGCGCCCCTGCAGGAAAGCTTTGCCAGCGATTGACAGTATTTTTTTTTGCACTAACGGCAGAAGGCTCTGCTTCTGCTTCAGGCGCCATATCTGCATCAATAATGGCGGCAGCCACATCTTCATCGCGTTTCGACTCAGTGATTAAGCCTCGTGTGAGTGCGCTAAAACTTGCTGTCCACCATGGGCTGTGGTGTTGTAGCTTGGGTGTGAGCGCATCTTGCAGCACATCAGTCGAAGTTGCTGGTAAATAAATTGTGTAACTGGGTTCTGGCAATTCTTGTATGCAAATGTCTTGGCAAGATCCCCACAGCGTATTCAACTGCTGGCTTAAATCTCCTCTTGTTTGGCGCATTAAAAGTTTGGACAACGCACTTTGCTTGAGTGAGTTTTTACTGGCATCCCCACTGATGTCTCTAAAAGTTTCAGCAACGCCTAGCCACAATCCACGTTGCGCACGGGTAAGAGCCACGTACAGCAAGCGCATGTCTTCATCAACAGACGATGGCTCTAGCGCGTCATCAGCAGTCTCGTCGTTATCGCTGTAGCTAGACTTAGACGAGGTTTCGGTTTTAAAGCTTCCAGCAAATGGAACAAAGACCAAGGGGTACTGCAAGCCTTTGCTCTTGTGATACGTGATAACTTGCACACATTGGGCGTCGGTTTCTAAGCGCATTTTTTGCGCATCTGCTGAATGCGTGGGCGCATTGATTTGCTCAGCCAAGAAACGCACCAAAGCATGTTCGCCTTGCAGTGATGGGGCCGCATGCTGCAACAGCTCGCCTAGGTGCAGCACATTGCTGATGCGACGCTCACCGTCCTCTTGCGCCAACAAACGACTCGCAACCTCTTGGCTATGCAACCAGTGGTGCAGCATAGCCAATATGCCTTGTTGCTGCCACATGTGGCGCCATTGGTGGAAGTTGTCTATTTGCGATTCCCATTGCAGCTCGTTTTGGGTATTGGCCACAACTTCATCTAGCGTAAGCGCCCAAACACCACTTCCAATAGCAGCGCGCACCCATTCGGTTTGTCTTGGCGTTGCTACTGCACGCAATAGCCGCCAAATATCTAGCGCCTCAGCCGTTGCGTACACATTCGATCTGTCAGATAAATACACGCTAGGAATTTTTCGCGCGCGCAAAGCTTGTCGAATGGCATCGGCTTGGTATTGACCCCGCACCAGTACGGCCATCTCACCAGGTGTTGCAACGCCCTGGTTGAGTAGGTCTGCCATGCGGTCTGCAAATGCATGCGACATGGCCTGCAGATGTGTTGGCATCTTATCGATATTGATCAACCCATCGATATCACCCTCAGCGGAAACGTGCACATAGTCAATTTGTCCTTGGGCGCAAGCAAAGGGCGCCTCAATTTGCGAAAAGACATGGTTGATCGCATTGACCAATGGTGCGGTGGATCGACGGTTGCTGCTCAAGGTATGAATCGCTTGCGGGTTGCTTGCAAGCGCATCGGTGCGTGCTGTGAGGTAAGTGCCTAAGTCCGCTCCACGAAAACTGTAAATAGCTTGCTTAGGGTCGCCAATCATGATGAGTGCATTGCCGGCGTTGCAAGCGACGTCTGCATAAATACGGTTCAGAGTTCCGTACTGCCAAGGGTCAGTATCTTGAAACTCATCCACTAAGGCAACCGGATATTGGTGGCGAATAGCGGTAGCTAGTCGTCTATCCTCTGCCATAACAGCGTCGTAAAGATTCTGTAGCAGATCAGAAAAATCAAAAGCGGCTCTTTGCGCTTTGGCTGCTTTGTATTTCTCGCCAATAGTATGCGCTGCATACAAAGCTAATGCATGCGCAGTAGTAGGTTCGGTTTTTTGATGGTCAACGTAAGCTTCAACTGCAGAGAAAAATAAAAAGTTTTTTGCTTGTGGCCAATTTTTTTCAGTTAGTGCTGTGGTGGTGAAGCGCGCAATAAGTTCGGGTTTTATCGTTTCTTTGTCTTGTGCCCAGTCTTTGAGGGCTTGAAGCCAGCCGGCGTAGTGATCAGCGCGAGTGCCTTTAAGTTTGACCCCTTTTAGGGTGGCGTAAAGGGTATCGTTCCAATGCGAACGGCATACCTCTGCCAGGGATGCAAGTTCGTTCGCCCACACCATATGGTTTTCAATGATGAGATGCGGCGTGCTTGCGGGCGGTGCGGTGAAACTGGGTTTACGTTCTGTCTCAGCCCAAATCGTTTGGATGGTCTCGAGCAGATCATCGGGCGTATGACCAATGAAAGGGGTGATGCATTGCAAAGTTTCAGCGGGTACTGGATAAAACCATTCCCTCCAATAGTCCTGAACCAAGGTGCGCTGCAAGTCTTCAGCATTTTCTAAATGGGTTTGCTCAAAGAGGTTGCGGCTATCCAAAGCATGCTGGCTTAGCATGCGACGCGACCAACCATGAATGGTGTAAATGGCTGCATCGTCCATCCACTCTGCGGCGCAGTTGAGTTGGAGCGCACATCGAGGCCATGCGTCTGTTGTGTAGCTGTTACGAAGTTGAATTAAAAAATCGTCAGCATTGAAGCCATTTGGAAGCAGTCGGCCTTGTGCGCTGGCGTCAAAGTAAGCGGCGGCATGGCTTAACCGCGCACGGATACTGTCTCGTAACTCAGCTGTCGCTGCATCTGTAAAGGTCATCACTAGAATTTGCGGCGGAAGCAGGGGGCCCTCACGCTGATGGCCAAGCACCAACCTCAGGTACAAAGCCGCGAGCGTCCAAGTCTTGCCAGTGCCTGCGCTGGCTTCAATCACCTGTCGGCCTTGCAAAGGCATATGCAAGGCGTCGAGCTTTTGCGCTTGTAAGGTCGTACTACTCATAGCGCAGACGCCTCATCCATCGCGGTGGAAGCGGTCATTACTAATTTGGCCTGCTGGACCATAGCGCCATACAAGCGTTGCGCCCAGTGGGGAAGATCGGCTTCTATATCTGAGAAATTCTTAAATACGCGCTGTAGAGAAGCACTTTTTGTGAATTCACCGACCTGTTTATGCCCACCCTCAAAAGCCTGTCTTGCGGCGATTAGTGCGGCGGTGTGCAATTGGTCTGGGTTCTCGCTTTTACTCTTATTAGGTGCGTTCAGGGTGGATAAATATTTACAAGCAGATTTGCTGGAGACCGACAGTGGTTGTTGCCAAGCCTGTGCATACAGCAGAACCAAGTCGTGCAAATAGTTATATGCATCTTTTTGAGGTAGCGCATCCAATTGAACCGCTCCATTGAGTCCAATTTGTACGCTGGTTGTAGGTGTGCCACTGGCACATGCGACAAGGTGGTTTAGCCAAAGCGAAGTCAGTGTTTCTGCGCGCGGTTGTTTATTTTTTTCCTTGCCTTCCAGGATGGACCCAGGACGCATTTCAATCTGTAGCCAAGCAGATCCATCGGAATTCGTACGCCAGATGTGTTGACCGTTAGCCCACTCCGCGTTGAGTGAATGGACGTCGAATGTCCAAATGTTAGCTTGAACAGCGAGCGTGTTCGGCCAATCTTTGACGAATTCATTGCATCGAGCAAGAAGCTCTTCACGTTGGTTCAGTAATAAGTGCTCTTGCGCTTGGCCAAATCCTGCTATGGCCAGTTCGCCACTCAGACGTAAACGCTGAAGGGCTTGGGTAGGGTCGTTAGCCTTGGTAATAGACTGGGTGAGAAGATATTTTTCAAGATGGTTCAGTGCAAAGGGTTCTTCTTGCGCGTTGGCTTCATTGGGCACATCGAGTTGTAAACGTAATCTGTCTCTGATAAAAACTTCAACGGGCTGTTTGAGGAGTCGTTGTAGATGCTGAAGTGTCAACTCGTGCTTAATGCCAGAGGGTTGATTGACGTGTGAGGCGTCAGTCGATCGTGTTTTATCTCCAGACCGCATAGCTCTTTGCCAATCTTTGGCGTAAGTAGCAAGGCCGCTGTTTTGAGTGAAATATTTGGGCGAGAACGCTTGCAATGGTTGCAGCTGGACTTCTTTGTCAAAGGCCAATGCCCCACCGCACTTCCACACCGCATTGAGATAGTCGATTAACTGCGCTACTAGAACAGACGGAGGTTTGACTGCATGGTCTGTGGACCGTCGTCCTTGCCAACTGAAGTAGAGCTTTTGACGCGCAGAAAGCAGTGCTTCTAAAAACAAATAGCGGTCGTCTTCGCGGCGTGATCTATCGCCCGCCCGCCAGAGTGATTGCGACGTATCTAGTTGGGCGGCTTCGCTCATCAAGTCAAAGTCACGCGGGGTTTGGCTGCGCGGGTAGTCGCCATCGTTCATGCCAAGCAGGCATACAACTTTGAATGGAATAGAGCGCATCGGCATCAGCGTCGCAAACTGTACGCCAGCGCCAAAGAAGCGCCGTTGCATCGTGGGTTGTTGTAGTTGCGCCATCCAATGCTCGCGCACCACCACCAAAGGCAAAGGGGAATCGAGTCGCGCTAATTGACATTCGGTAAGCCATGTTTCTAAAGGTGCCATCACACGCTCTATCAAGCGTTCATCGCTATCGTTGGCAGGCTTGAAAAACATATCCACCAGTTGATGCAAGACACTCACCCATCCGCTAGGTGTGTATTCTTGGCGCAATATGGATAACGCAATTTGGATATGGCGTAACCATTGCAAAAGGCCTTCCATCACGCGTGCATCTAGCCCACCTACACCAGCTTGTGGCAACGTGTTTTGCCATGGGTTTACGATTTCACCAGTCACACCTGTTGCATAGCCCAACAGTAAACGCTCCAAGCCAAACAACCAACTGTTTTGGTTGGCACCAACTGTTTCGGGGGCGATACCCCAAGTTTTCCGGTGCTGGGTATCTAAACCCCAACGAACGCCAGCATCCTCTAGCCACGCATCGATTTGTGCGACGTCTACTGCGTCTACACCAAATCGCGCACGCACGGCATCGACTTCAAACAGGCTCTGCCACTCTACCCGCGTAATACGTAGCTGTGGCAACTGCAGCAACATATCCAGCGCTTGCACGATTGGTTCAGTGCGGGGTGTGGTGTCCGCTACGCTGTATGGGAGATGGCGTGGGTCTTGGTTAGCAAAGCGACCAAATACAGCGTGGATATGGGGCGCAAAAGTCTCCATATCGGGAACCATGACCATGATGTCAGAGGGCTTGAGCCTTTTGGCGTCATCTATTTCTGCTTCGGAATCTAGCCATGCCAATATTTGGTCATGTAAAACTTCTACTTCGCGTTGGGCTGAATGGGTTTGGACCATTGCAATGCTGTGATCATGTGGCGAAGCTTCTAAAGGCTCTTTGGGAATCGGTTCAAGATTTAGCAATGCGGACTGCAAGTGTTCTAGTTGGCTAGGTACGCGCTGAGCCTCTTTTGCCCTATCGACAGGATCTACAAATACATCTACGCGTGTAAATTGCGAAGCGTATCTATCTACATCATCGAACGTATCAAGCAAATGTAAGTAGTCACGCCCATGTTTGCCCCATGCGGCGAGCAAGGGGTTGGTATCGGTATGCAGGGTGTATTGGTCGGCTTCGCTCAAACTGCCATTGGCTTGCGGAACAGGCAAGCCGTCTTTGTGCGCTTGACGTTGGCGCGCGAGTTTGGCTAGAGGCACTTTACTTTCAACGATATGTCCCCAAAAATGTTGGCAAGGGTTTTGTACCAACATCAATACTTGGCAAACCCGTCCCAATGCAAAGAGGGCTTCTACCGTTTGCATGGGCAACGATGTCACGCCAAACACCATCAAACGCTGCGGAACGCCTGCTGGGCGTTGGTTTGGTTCTAACGTGCCTATGGTTTGCAGAAATGCCTCATGCACTTCTGAACGCGAGCGAAAGGCGGTAGTGTGTGAGTGACCTGCGTTGTTGAAGATTACTTGCTCGCCAGAAGTAGAGTCTGCAGAGCTTGTAAGGTTTGTATCAAGTGAAAGATCGTCCAATAACTCACGCCACAACTCAGGCTGCCAGCTTTGTGTGGCAGGCAGTGGCACAGCAGAAATTGAATCCGAATGGATACCGCTTCTTGTACGCAATTGGTCTTTGCCAATGGCCCAGTCTTTGAGCCAATCTGAACGGTAGTTTTGGTAGCCGTCTAGAACATCGGCGAGTTGTGCTGCCAATTGGTATGCGCGACGGTCGTTGTATGCATGGTCGCCTAAATAATTCTTAAGCGGTGAAAAATTAGGCCTATCGAGTAAATCAGGCAAGCGGCGCATGATGCGCCAGACCAAAGGCGATTTGTCGAGTGGCATCTGTGACGGCACCATATGGGGCCCTAAAACAGCGCGGTAGATTTGCCAAAGTTTGCGTGAAGGCAATTCCACATGCGTAGCAGCACAAATACCAAGGTCTTTGGCCAATGCTATTTCTAACCAGTGCTTCATGCCATTGCTTTGTACTAGCAACACCTCAGGTGCTAGAACCGGCAAAGGGTTGTTGCGTATGAACTCCACCGCCAACTCACGCAAGCCTTCTAGTTGGTTGCTATGCAGCACCATGAAACCGTTGGCTTGTTGTTGAGACATGATGGGTGAAAGGGTAAAGCTATACCAAGTAAGGGGGGCGACTTGCACGAGGGAAGGCAATTAGCATACTGGATGACCAGGCTCAAAATATGAGCTTGCCAAATACCTTTACTGGAATTACTTAGCTAGATAAGAGGTATCTAGCGGTAATACTTAAATTCCCTCAGGCTTAATCTGCGCACGTGCTATCACTGGTTTCCAACGCGCCTGCTCGAGTTTGATAAACGCCTCGAACTCGGCTCTTGTATTGCCAACCGCTAACGCCGTATCTTGGCTGAGTTTGTCATTCACAATCTTGCCACGTGTTGCAGAAATCGCTTCTTTTTCGAGCTTGTCGATATTGGCCTTAGCCATTTTGCTTGGTGCAAGTAAGCCATACCACTGTGTCATCTCGAACCCTTTGTAACCTTGCTCGGCGACTGTAGGTACATCAGGTAATTGAGGCAAACGCACGGTAGTGCCCGTTGCAATGCACCGCAGTTTTCCCGCTTTGATGAACTGTAAAAGTGCAGGTGCACCAACGGCAGCGGCTTGTAACCGACCTGCGAGTAAATCTGTGAGCATGGGTCCAGTGCCGCGATAGGGCACGTGGAGCACAAATGTCTCAGTCGTCATTTTTAAATATTCAAACGCTAAGTGGCCGGCACTGCCATTACCAGCCGAACCATAGTTGAGCTCTGCAGGATGCGCCTTAGCGTAAACGACAAACTCTTTGAGGTTTTTCACAGGCAAGTCTGGGTGCACCACATACAGGCTCGGTACTTTAGAAATGAGCGTAATCGGCGTGAAGTCTTTGTTGGGGTCGTAAGGCAGTTTGGTAAAAATAAATTGGTTCACTGCCAAGGTACCAATATGCCCCAAGATAAGCGTGTGTTCATCGGTGGCATTAGCGACTTCTTGCATCGCGATATTGCCTGCGCCACCCGGTTTATTTTCTACAAAAACACTTTGTCCGATAGTTTTGCCCATTTCACCTGCCAGCGCGCGGGCGACAATTTCAGAACTGCCGCCTGGAGCAAAAGGAACAATCAAACGTAATGGCTTGGAAGGCCAAACATCTGCATAGGAGATAACAGGTGCCAAACCGAGGGCGCAAGTGCTTCCACTGAGCAGAATTTGCCTGCGGGTGAGATTGTTTGAAAGGGATGGTGTCATATCAGTAATGTGCATGATGAAAACACCTTAAGGCTTAAAGCAGAGGCCTTGAAATTCATGCATTAAGACGTAGGCCGAGACATACGAAACAACTGCTCTGGTCCTATGCTGAAGTAATCGGCAGGACCTCCACCACGCATCACGTGTTGTGCATTAGCAGTGTCATAAATGCCGTCTTTGAGCGAACGTTCATCGATGTGTATGCCAACCACTTCACCGAGGACCAACCAAGAGTTAACTTTTTGGTGGACGTGGCCTTCAAGTTGAATAATTTGTGTACAACGGCACTCAAATGCGACGGGGCTCTCTAAGACGCGGGGGACTTGCACAATATTGGATGCCTGTGGGGTGAGGCCAGCCAATTCGAATTCATTGACGTCAGGCGGCACAGGTGCGCAAGTTTTATTCATGGCCTCGGCCAAGGGGCGCGTCACTAAGTTCCAAACAAACTCACCCGTTTCCTGCACATTGCGTAAGGAATCTTTTGAGCCAACACTTGAGAACCCAATAATCGGAGGCACGTAATTGAAAGCGTTAAAAAAACTATAGGGGGCTAAGTTCAAAATTCCAGCAGCGCTTTTAGTGGAGACCCAGCCAATAGGGCGGGGGCCAACAATAGCATTGAAGGGATCGTGTGGCAAACCATGCCCATTACGGGGTTCATAAAAAATCATAATGGTGCGAGGAGTTTAGGGTAAGAGTTGTCGGTATCAAGAGTCGCCTGTTTCGGACAGTTTTTTCTCTTCTTTGATTTGTTCAGCGATAGCCTGAACTTGTTCATCAGACATTCCGAGTTTGGCTTGCATGATTTTCAATTTAGCTTGTTCTTCTTCAGTCACGACGCCGTCAGATAGAACTGCACGAACTTCCATTTCATACATGGCTTGACGGCGCTCTACTTGTGCGGTGTATGCGGTAGAGACCACGCCGGTCAAGATCGCGGCCAACGCAATCGAAAGAATTTGCGTAAAGATGACCAAAATCGTACCGACAAAAGTAACGGGGTCTACGTTACCCCAGCCGGCCACAATGGTGATGACAAACCAATGCATGGCAGCCGGAATAGACGGGAAGATTTCGGGTTGCTTGTGGCCCTCGATGATGTAGATCAACGAAGAAAACAACAAGCAACTGATAAATAACAAGAAAATAGCAGACGAGAAAGAATCGCGCTCAGCTTTAACGGCGGCCACCATATCGTCAAAGGCGCTGTTGTAGCGAGAGAGCTTGAAGATCCGCAACAAGCGGAACATTCGCAAGACGCGCAAATCTGCGCCAGGCAAAATCAATTGCAAATAAAACGGCACCGTGCTGACGAAATCGATGATGCCGTAGAAGCTAAACAAATACTCTTTGCGGCCTTTCCATTCGGAGCCGCCTTCGTCATGCAGATATTTCTCGCCGTAGGACCAGACGCGCATCACAAATTCAACGGAAAACACAGCGACGCTGAATAAATCGAATGCATGAAACTCTGCTTCAAAGGCTTCATGTATCTCAGGGACAGATTCCAAAATGATGCCTATCACATTGGCAACCACCAGCAAGGCAACAAAAATTTCAACGAAATGGCTGTACTTGTCAGGAACGGCTCCGTCCATAATTTCATAGGCTCTGCGACGAATACGCTGAATAGATGCCATGGTCTATTAGCCTTTGATAGCTGACTTATTTTGCGCGCGCTGCAACATAGCTTCTACTTGAACGTCTGTCAGCCGATAATGGGCTTGTAATCGTTTGAGCGTTTCTTTTTCTTCATCAGATACAACACCATCAGAAAAAATCTCACGAAGTTGTGCTTCAAAAGCGGCTTTTTTACGCGCGACTTGGTTGGAGAAAGCAGATGCCACGATACCGGTCATGATTGCTGCCATACACACGCCTAAGAACCCCGTAATGAGCGCAATGGTCTCGCCAGCTTTGGTCACGGGTTCTACATTGCCATACCCGGAAGTAATGGTGATGATCGCCCAATAAATGGAATGCGGAATCGTTCCAAAGAATTCAGGTTGTTCGTGCCCCTCCGCAAAATGCATGAGAGATGCCGAAACGACGGTAGCGATAGTAAGTAAGAAAACTGCAGAGCCAAAAGCTTGTCGCTCTGAGTAAACCGCTTGGAACAAATCCTGCAAAGCAGTGTTGTATTTGGAGAGTTTCAAAATACGTAATAAGCGCAATACACGCAAGATGCGTAAGTCCAAATATGGAAAGAAGATATGCAAGTAATAAGGCATGGTGGCAAAGAAGTCCACCAAGCCAAATGGGCTGAAGATGTATTGACGGCGTCCTTTCCAGCTACCCCCTTCAGACGCCGCATATTTTGCGCCCAATGACCAAACGCGTGCGATGTACTCGGTGGTGAAGAACATCACACTCCAAAACTCCAATTCATGAAAGAAGTCTTTGTATTGCGCATGGATCTCGGGCACAGAATCCAAGATGACCGCAGAGCAATTGACCAAAACAACGATGGTGATGACAAGTTCTACCCAGCGACTTGCCGCATGTTTGGGCGAACCATCCATGATCTCCATCAGGGTATGTTTGAAGCCAGAGGTCATTATTTTTATAGAAAAAATTTACAAAAGCATGGGCTTAAAACAAGATGCCACCCCTTTGAACGGGTGGCATTTAGTTTATGGGGAAAAGACCCAAGGTTTTATGACGATTTGTTTTGAATCCTGTGCCACAAGTCGAGTTCGAGCTCAGACAAGCGGTGCTTATCGCTAGCAAGTCTTTCAAATTCAGCGCGATCAGTGTGAACGCCAAGCTGGCGTATTTGGCTAAGCAAATTTTTGAAATGTTCGACAGCGAGCTCAGGTTTTTCGGCAATCTTGTGAACAGGCCAAGGGTTACGTTCTTCGAGTTCGTGTTCTTTGATCACGGTTTCAATGAGCGCGTTTACCTCTTCAATCGTGAGATGTAAGCGCTTGGCTTCTCTTCGAATAACCAAGGCCTCTTCTTTATCGATATGGCCATCTTTCAAAATGGCGAACAAGTTGGCCTTCAGAGCGTCACGCTCTTTAGCGAGTTCGTCACTGAATGCAGATGCCAGCAGAGCAGCAGGGATGGCAAAAATACCAATACCTACCAACGCCATGACGGTGGTCATAGCCCGACCGATGGGGGTGACCGGTGAAATATCACCATAACCCACTGAGGCCAAGGTTATGACAGCCCAGTAAATGGAATTGGGAATATTGTCAAACTTCTCAGCTTGCGCTTCGTGTTCAAACAAATACCCTAAGCTCGCAGTGAGCACCACCAGCAACATCATGATGAAAGCAGCTGAGCTGATCATGGGCCACTCGCGCTTGATTACTCTAAAGAGCGTGACTGTTGCGTCATTACCGCGGGTCAACTTGAGCAATCGGGCGAGACGGAAGACTCGCAAGAAACGAAGATCAATCAGGTGATGCAGGAAGACTTCTAAGAAGAAGGGCAAGATTGCTAAGAAATCAATGAATGTGGATGGCGTTTTGGCTTGTTTGAAACGTCCAGCGATTGCGCCTTTGAAGCCAGGTTCTTCCACGCATGAGTAAATACGCATGAAGTATTCAATCGTGAAGATACCCACGGCCACAGCATCTAGAACCACAAATTGCATGTTGAGTATGTAGGAAATGCTGTGCACAGATTCCAAGATCACTGACAGAACGGATAGCAATACCCAAACCGCAATAAACACCTCAAAAATAACCTGTGCGGTTCCACCGAAAGGGCTTGGGAAAACCAAGGCGTGTACTTTTTGGCGGAAGGTGCGGCCTTTGTTGAGTTCTTTGAATTCAGCAATAGCGGGAATGATGATGCGAAACAGCTTCATGATCCGCAATAACCGCAAGAACCGCAATACGCGCAAGTCGAGATCAAGGCCGATTAGTTTGAGGTAGAAAGGTGCGATGGCAAGCAAGTCGATGATGGCAAATGGACTCTTGATAAAGGCCAAGCGAGAGTGATTGCGCGTTTTAAATTCTTCGTCCTCTGGCGCCAAGTAAAGGCGTAAGGCGTACTCAATAGTGAAAACCACTACCGAGAAAATATCAAAAATCTCAAACAAGAATTGGTGAGGCTCAAACACGGCGGGCACGTGCTCGAACATCAAAGAGAACAAACTAGCAATGATCAGCAAACTGATCCACTTATCCAAAGATTTTTGGTAGTTACCTTCAATATTTGGGTCTAAAAGCCAGGCATACAGCCACTTGCGCATAGGCAAGTCTTTTGGAATATCAGCTTCTTTATCTTGGCGTCCAAGCAGTGCGTGAACGTCGAGGTTCTTTAAGAATTGGTCTTTAGATGTTTCCATGGTGCACCTCAGAATTCAAATTCAGCAACTTTGATGGCGTAACCGCCCTTGTCGCACACCGAGACGCGCAACTGCATTTTGTAATCGATGGGGTCTGTTTCTACCAATTGCGATCCCACGAATGGAATGGCGGATCCTGCAGGCGTGGGCTTCAAATCTTCAATGACGATGGCGCCAGAGGTAGAAAGATCGGAAGGGATACATTTTTCAATCAAATGCGGGGGTTTGTTGAGAAAAGTGTTGTTTTGGTCTTTGAGCTCGGTGTTTTTCATGATGTAGTCAAGACACGCACCCCAGGTGCCCAAAACAGGTGTATCGGATTTAGCTGGGTCGCCAGTGGGCACCACGCCACCTTTGCAGGCTTCAATTTTGTAGTCTGCTTCAAAACGCTGGGTGCCTTGTTCAGTCAACCAAGCGACCCAAGCTTCGCCATTGGATTTGGCGTCTTCGGTTTTTCTGCCTTCTTTGAAGTTGATGATGCCAAGCCACGTTACCGCTACGACGATAAGGGCCATTAAAAATAAAAACCAATAGTTGACTCCAGTGTCGACTTCGGGATGTGGGTGTTCGGATGATGTTTCCATAATTTATAGCAGTTATTTGTGGAAAAGTGACTTTATTGATAAAACCAACAAAGTCGGCCGAGAGGAGAAAGATGATAACGGATTAGTTTTGCGAGCTTCTGTGCGCCCAAGCCGTGGTGTGCTTTTCTACGTAGCTAAAGAGCTCATACATCACCATCGCCATCGCGCCCACCACCACCAATCCAGCGAAAGCCAGGCCCATTTGCATGGCGGAACCGGCAGATATCAGTAAATACCCGATGCCTTCGTTGGCGGCAGTCATTTCAGATACGGTAGTGCCAACAAAAGCTAGCGTGATCGCCACTTTGAGCGAGCCATAAAAGTAAGGCATGGAGCGGGGCAAGCCGACTTTCACCAATACGTCCCAACGTTTGGCGCCCAAAACGCGCAGCACATCTTCCAATTCAGGCTCGAGCGTGGCCAAGCCCGTGGCGATGTTCACCATGATGGGGAAAAAGCTGATCAAAAACGCAGTCAAGATGGCTGGGCCGACGCCAATGCCAAACCACACCACCAAAATAGGCACAAAGGCCGCTTTGGGCAATGCATTAAAACCGGTCATCAACGGGTAGACCGCTGCATAGGCCAAGCGTGAACTGCCGATCACAAAGCCCAGCAATACGCCTACGACAATAGCAATACCAAAGCCTGCCATGGTGACCCAAAACGTGCGCCATGCGTGTGCGGCAATCACGTCGCGAAACTCCACCATTTGCTGCCAAATACGCAAGGGGCTTGGGAAAATAAATTCGGATACAGAGAAAGCGCTGCAAATTATTTGCCACAAAGCGATAGTGAGGACTAACAAGCCCCAAGGCGCGTAACGTTCTAATTGTTTTTGACTCATGATTTTCTGATCGCCCCAATGTGGCTGCGCAACTCGTGCACGATGTCGGTGAAGGCCGGTGTGTAAGTGACTTCGAGGTCACGCGGACGCGGTAAATCGATATGGCGTTTCACAACAAAGCGTCCTGGGCTTTTGCTCATCACGTAGACGGTGTCGGCTAAAAAGACCGATTCGCGCAGGTCGTGGGTCACCAAAATCACGTTGAACTTTTGCTCTGTCCAAAGATCGCGCAAGGTGCACCAAAGCTCTTCACGTGTGAAGGCATCAAGCGCGCCAAAAGGCTCGTCTAGTAGCAGCATCTTGGGTTCATGGATGAGCGCGCGGCAAATACTGGCGCGTTGTTGCATGCCGCCAGAAAGTTCCCATGGAAATTTACGCTCATATCCACCCAAACCAACGGTTTGCAAAAGTTTGATGGCACGTGCTTCAAACTCTTCTTTGCGCGCTTTGAACTGCGCGCGGAAGGGTTCGACAATTTCAAGCGGCAACAAGACGTTGTCGAGTGTGGTGCGCCAAGGCAGAAGCGAAGGCGCTTGAAACGCCATACCACTGATCTTGAGCGGTCCAGTGACGGGTTGTTTATCTACAAAAATCTCACCACGGCTGGGTTTTTTTAAACCCGTGGTGAGCTTCATGAAAGTGGACTTGCCGCAACCTGAAGGCCCCACGATGGCAATGAACTCGCCTTGTTTGACCTGCAAATTGATGTCCTCTACAGCAAAGTGGTCCTTCGCTAAGAGTTCATCGTTGTAGGCCAGCCATACATTTTGAAAGTCGACAAAGTTGTCAGCAGTTTCAGTCATCAAGTAGCCGTTGGTTTATTTCTTTGCGGCTGCTTTAGGTGCAGGCAAAACGTCGAGTTCTTTAGCGGTTGGCAAGAAAGATCCGTTCCAAATATCGTCCGCTTTGACACGGGTTTTGGTGTTGAAAGCGTCAGAGACTTGCGAAGCCATCAAAGACAAACGGGGCCCTTTAATTTGGCCAAAACCCTCGGCACGGGCATCTGCGCTGTTGATCACAGTGTCAATCGCGAGCTTCAAGCGACGGGTCTCGAGCTCGACGTTGATGATGCCGTCGCGCGCCTTGACAGATTCGATCGCAACAGCTGGGTCTTTGATCACATCCTTCATGCCTTTGGCAAATGCGCTCAAAAACGCTTTGATAGCCGCTGGGTTCTCTTTGATCATCTTGGGACTGGCGATGATGGCGTTGCCATACAACTTCACACCGTAGTCAGGGTATTGCAACACCACGACGTCTTCGGCTTTGACGCCGCGCGCTTCGATATTGAGAAGGGAAGTAAAGGTAAAGCCAGTGATCGCGTCTACATCGCCACGAACCAACATGGTTTCACGCAGAGGTGGGTCCATCGCGGTCCAAGTGACGTTGCCAATCTCATTGGCCTTGGCAAAGATGGGGAAGGCACGGCGTCCAGCGTCAAATACGGGGGCGCCTAGTTTTTTGCCAGCCAAGTCGCCAGGTGTTTTGATGCCAGACTTCTTCAAAGCCATGACAGAGGCAGGCGTGTTGTTGTAGACCATCATCACCGCGACAGGCTTGTTAGGCGCGTCGGGGTTGTTGGCGTGGAATTCCATCAAGGCAGCCAAGTCGGCAAAGCCCAAGTCGTATGAACCAGAAGCTACGCGGGTGACCGCGCCGCCTGAGCCGTTGCCAGCATCTACGGTGACGTCGAGCTTGGCGTCTTTGAAATAGCCCTTAGCAGCAGGTACTAGAAATAGGGCCGCAGGGCCTTCAAAGCGCCAGTCCAACTGGAATTTGATAGGTGTTGTCTGCGCTGAGGCCAAGCCAAATGCGGTGGCTAATGCCAAGCCGAGGGTAGTTTTTAGAAAAGAACGCTTGATCATGGGATCTCCTAGTGCGGGTGGATGGTTTTTAGAAAAGTTAATACTTGCAATAAAGATGCCCAGACGGCGGGTGCCATTGGACTTAGTTCAGATCAAATTGTGCTCGACTTTGGTTTGTATACAAAAAGGGTTTACACCAAACTGGTGCTGTTGCCCTGATAGGGTGCGCCGAGGGCGCTGAATTTGCCTCGGTGTTGACCCCCATAGGGTTTCATCATACGAATGGCAAAATACTTTGAGATTTGGATCCAACACTTGATTTCACCTTCACCTATGACCTCTACCCCACCTATTTTGTACCCCCGTTTGTTGCTCACTGGGGCTGCTGGAGCCTTAGGCCGCGTGTTGCGTCCGCGTCTCAAGGCCCACTGCGAGACCCTGCGGGTCAGCGATATTTCTGAGTTGGAGGCTGCCAAAACGGGCGAGGAGGTCATGTCCGTGGCTCTGCAAGACGCCCAAGCTGTAGACAAGTTGCTTGACGGTGTGGACGGCGTGGTGCATTTGGGAGGTGTTTCCATCGAGCGGCCATTTGACGAAATCCTGCCTGCCAACATCGTCGGTATGTACAACTTATATGAGGCTGCCCGTAAAAACGGCACGCGCCGCATCGTATTTGCCAGCTCCAACCATGTCACGGGGTTTTACAAACAAAGCGAAACCGTCTCCCCGACCATGCCTGTGCGTCCAGACGGCTACTACGGTTTGAGCAAGGCTTTTGGTGAAAATATTGCCCGTTTTTACTTTGACCGCTACGGCATTGAAACAGTCTGCTTACGCATCGGCTCGTCGTACCCCGAGCCCAAAGACAGACGGATGTTGGCCACGTGGTTGAGCTACGACGATTTAGAACGGTTGGTGTTGGCTAGTTTGAGTTCCCCTGTGGTGGGGTTCAGTGTGATTTATGGCATGTCTGACAACCCTTTGGTTTGGTGGGATAACGCGTCAGCCAAACACCTTGGCTACCAACCTCAAGACACTTCCGCTGTTTTCAAAAACGCCATCGAATCTCGCCAACTTTCGCTCGATTTGAACGACCCCGCTGTGATTTACCAAGGTGGCGGTTTTGTAAAAAACGCACCCATTTAAAGTTAACGCTATGACACACGGTCCGTCCATTCCCTTTGAAACGAATTCCCGCTACCCCGACCCGCGGATTGAGGTGCTTGATGAGCGCTTTTTGAAGTTGCGCTTGTTTAGCAGTAGCGTGGAGCAAATCGCCAGCGGTCTGCGCTGGGCTGAGGGTCCGCAATGGTTTGGCGATGGGCGTTATTTGCTGGTGTCGGATATTCCAAACAACCGGATCTTGCGCTGGGATGATGCTTCTGGGTATGTCAGCGAGTTCAGAAAGCCTTCTCATAATGCCAATGGATTGGCTCGCGATAGGCAAGGCCGCTTATTGACCTGTGAGCACCAAGCGCGGCGCATTACCCGCACCGAATACAACGGCAGCATCACGGTATTGGCCGATCACTTTGAAGGCAAACGCCTCAATTCACCCAATGACATCATTTGCCAACGCAACGGCGCGGTGTGGTTCACCGATCCGCCCTTTGGTATTTCAGGGGATTGGGAGGGTGATCCTGCAACATCTGAAGTCGTGGCGTCGGTGTACCGCATTGCGCCTGAGACTGGCGCATTGCAACAAATCTTGTCTGACTTAGAGGGCCCGAACGGTTTAGCTTTCTCGCCAGATGAGTCAGTGCTGTACGTAGTGGAAAGTCGCGCACAGCCTTATAGAAAACTCTGGGCCTACGATGTGCAAGCGCAGGACAAGGGTGGCGTGAGACTCGCCAACAAGCGCTTGTTTACAGAAGCAAAAGACCACGGGGCGATTGACGGCTTCGCAGTGGATGTGCAGGGTAACTTGTGGTGCGGCTGGGGTAGCGATGGCGCGACCACTGCTGACCCAGAAAAAATTGACGGTGTGCGTGTGTTTGCGCCTGATGGCTCTGCCATCGCACAGATACATTTGCCAGAGCGTTGTGCCAATGTGTGTTTTGGTGGCCCGAAAAATAACCGGTTGTTTATGGCGGCTAGCCACTCGGTGTATGCGCTGTATACGAACACGCGCGGTGCTGTTTAACCCCCAAGATGGAGATAGAAAAAATGCAATTGAATTTCTTAAAGCGTAGTGCTCTTCTTTTGGGTTTGCTAGCCGCTAGCTTGTCTGCCATAGCGCAGCAACCGTACCCCAACCGCCCCGTCAAAATCATCGTGCCTTTTGCGGCCAGCGGTCCTGCGGACAACTATGCGCGTTTTATGGCGCAGCGTTTGCAAGAGGCGCTTGGACAAAATTTCGTTGTCGATAACCGCCCGGGTGCTGGTTCGATCATCGGAACAGATGCCGCAGCCAAGTCTGCCCCGGATGGTTACACCTTGCTGATGATGTCGAACACGCAAACTGTCAACGAGTCGCTGATCCCAGTGCGCCCCTTCAATTTGCTCAAAGACTTTGTCCCCATCGCGCCCATCAATTATTCAGACCTAGTGTTGGTGGCGCATCCGAGCGTACCCGCGCAAAATTTGCCTGAGCTCATCAAGTACGCCAAGGCAAATCCTGGAAAGATCAACTACGCCTCTTCTGGTAATGGCACGCCGTATCACATGGCTGGTGAGTTGTTTAAATATATGGCGGGTGTGAATATGACCCACATTCCCTACAAGGGAAGCGCTGCAGCTCGCACAGACGTGTTGTCTGGGCAAGTGGATGTCATGTTTGACGCCGTCACCACCATGACTGAGAACATCAAAGCAGGCAAAGTGCGTGGCCTTGCGACCACTGGTCGAACCCGCTCAACGGTTGCGCCTGAATTACCGACGGTGAACGACGACGGCGTACCCAAATACGAGGCCTTGATTTGGCTCGGCATGATGGCGCCTGCTGGCACACCAGATGCCATTGTTCAACGCTTGAATACCGAGATCAACAAAATTGTGAATGCACCTGACGTCAAAGCCACTTGGGCGAAGCAAGGCGCTGTGGCCATGTCGATGACCGCGCCGGCATTTGCCAAATATGTGGCTGATGACGTGACCAAGTGGGCGACGATTGTGAAGGCATCCGGCGCCAAGGCAGACTGAGATGGATCTGTATCTGTTGAGCGGCGGTGCAGCCGCTGGGTTGGTGCACCCATTGAAGGCGCAGTTTGAGGCAAAGCACGGTTGCAAACTGCACGGCACTTTCAGCGCAGTTGGCGCGATGAAAGAAGCGCTGCTCCAAGGCACCCCTTGCGACGTGGTGATCCTGTCCCAATCTTTGGTGCAGGGTCTGATCGATAGTGGCCATGTCAAGGCGGGCAGTCTGCGTGCTTTAGGCGTGGTGAAAACGGGTATTGCTGTGAAACACGGCACAACCCATCCTGAGATTACCACCCGCACCGATCTGCAAGCCGCTTTTCGTGCTGCTGAGGCTATTTACTTTCCAGACCCCAAGTTGGCCACTGCTGGCATCCACTTCTTTAAAGTTTTGCAAACCTTGGGGCTTGCTGTGGAATTGGCCGATCGTTTTCGCACTTTTCCTAATGGTGCGACGGCGATGAAAGAAATGGCGCTCGCTTCAGGCCCCGTGATTGGATGCACGCAAGTGACAGAAATCAAATACACCGAGGGCGTCGATTTGGTGGGTGTCTTGCCGCAAGAGTTCGAGTTGGCCACGGTCTATGCCTTGGGTATTTCTTCGCAAGCAAAGCAACCGGATTTGGCACAGGCTTTTTCCGATGCTTTGACAGATGCATCGACCAAACCGCTGCGAATAGCGGGTGGTTTTGAGTTGATCTGACGCACAACCGAGTATGAGCAAAGCCTTCACCCGTGAGTCAGATGCTGAAGAAGACGAAGTAGGCCTTCCCCCTTTGCCTGTAGGTGGTAAAAACTACATCACCCCAAAAGGCTATGCGGCCCTGCGCGCCGAACTTTTCGACTTGATAGACAACGAGCGTCCAAAGGTGGTGGATATCGTGCATTGGGCCGCGAGTAACGGTGATCGTTCAGAAAACGGCGACTACATCTATGGCAAAAAACGCCTTCGCGAGATAGACCGGCGCATTCGCTTTTTGACCAAACGCCTAGAGATTGCGGAGGTGACCGACCCTAGCGTGCACTTTGGCAAAGACCAAGTATTTTTTGGTGCGACCGTGACCTATGTCGAAGAGGCGGGCGACGAGCGCACTGTCACGATTTTGGGAATCGACGAAGCCGATAGTTTGAAAGGCGAGGTGACTTGGATTTCACCGATTGCCCGCGCCTTGCTCAAAGCGCGAGAGGGCGATGTGGTCAAACTTGTTACGCCAGTGGGTGTGCAGGACATTGAAGTGCTGAGCGTGCACTATCCGCAAGCTTTGCAGTAGATCAACTCTCCCAAGTATCGAGACTTCCGCTAGCCAATTCTTCGCTTAGGCAAAGCCGACTTTATGCGTTAACGGTTGTTGGTTGGGTGAGAATCCCGCGCTGACCCTGAAGTCACTCGGTCCGCCTTCATTACCGACTGCAAGCGGCGTAAGTTGCGCAAAACGGCCTCGATATGAGTGGTGTCGCGCACTCCAATGACAAAACGTAAATCGGCGGTTTCTTGGCCAGAGACTTCGTCTGGCATGTTCACGAAGTTAATGTCCGCCTCTGCCGAAGTTATGGCCGATGCAACGCGCGCCAACACGCCTTTGGCGTTGCTCACACTCACTACTACTCCAGCTTCAAATGTACGCACTGGCTCGTCCGCCCACTCGACAGCAATAAAACGCTCGCTGTCTTTGTATTTCAAATGCTTGGCAACGGAGCAAGTTTCGTTGTGAACGACCAAGCCTTCGCCTCGGCCCAAATAACCCAAAATCGGGTCTCCCGGAATCGGTCTGCAACAGGGTGCGTATTGCACCGATGCGTTGGTGCTTCCGTCGACCATCACGCTGCCTTGAGAGATAGTCTCGTGCGCAGTGAAACGCTCGCGGCTTAGCAACAGTGGATCTGGTTTTTGGCCGATTTCTGAGAGCAATTTGGCCAAGCGACGCGCAACGATACTAGCAACACGTTTGCCTAACCCGATATCCACTTGCAACTCTTCCAGCGACTTGCTGCCTGTAAAGCGCAGCAATTTGTCCCACAAAATTTGGTGTTTGGCGTCTATCGCCGGCATGTTTTCAATCCCCTCGGCACGCAGTGCTTGCGCCAATAGTTTCTCGCCCAAATCTTTCGATTCGGTATGTGCCATGGTCTTGAGGTGATGGCGAATTTTGGAGCGGGCCCTTCCTGTGCGCACAAAACCTAGCCAAGCGGGGTTGGGTGTCGCGTCAGGGGAGGTGACAACTTCCACCACATCGCCATTAGAGACTTCAGTGCGCAGTGGAACGGCAGTGCCATTGATTTTGGCAGCGATGGCATGGTCACCCACGTCGCTGTGAACGGCGTAGGCAAAGTCGACCACTGTTGCACCGCGTGGCATGGCCATGATGCGGCTCTTAGGCGTAAACACATAGACCGCGTCGGGGAACAAATCTACTTTGACATGGTCCCAAAATTCCGTGGCGTCGCGCGTCTCGTCTTGAATATCCAGTAAGGATTGCAACCATTTATTGCCAAGGTGTTCATTGTTTTCTTGGGAGGCCCCGCTAGATTTGTAGAGCCAATGCGCAGCTACACCAGACTCGGCAACCAAGTGCATGGGCTCCGTGCGCATTTGAAATTCGACGTTCAAACCCGAAGGCCCCACCAAAGTGGTGTGCAAAGACTGGTAGCCGTTGAGTTTGGCGATGGCGATGTGGTCTTTGAATCGCCCTGGTACGGGTTTGTAGAGTTGGTGCAACACACCTAAAGCTGTGTAGCAGTCTGTCACCTTAGGCAAGATGAGGCGAAAACCATAAATATCAGTCACTTGGGCAAAGCTTAGGTGCTTGGTATCCATCTTTTTGTAAATGGAAAAAAGGGTTTTTTCGCGCCCTGAAATACGCACTGACAGACCCGCTTTGGTGAATGCGGTTTCCACCTCTTGTTGCACGCGCTTCATCAGGTCGCGACGGCGCTGACGAGCTTTATTCACGGCTTTGCCTAGCACCTTGTAGCGCCAAGGCATCAAATGTTGGAACGCCAACTCTTGCAGCTCACGGTATGTTTGGTTGAGACCTAGGCGGTGGGCGATAGGTACGTAAATTTCGAGCGTTTCACGGGAAATACGGTTCCATTTGCTACGCGGCATATCGCCCATGGTGCGCATGTTGTGGCTGCGGTCAGCGAGTTTGACCAAAATCACGCGGACATCGCGCGCCATGGCCAACAGCATTTTGCGGAAAGACTCGGCTTGGTTTTCTTCGCGGGTGTTGAATTCGAGCTTGTCGAGTTTGGTCAAGCCATCGACCAACTCAGCGACTTGGATACCAAATCGCTCGATCAAGTCGACTTTGGTGATGCCACAGTCCTCCATCGCGTCGTGCAACAAAGCGGCGGAAAGCGCTTGCGCGTCTAACTTCCAATCCGCGCATTGGGCGGCTACAGCGATGGGGTGGGTGATGTAAGGTTCGCCGTTGTTGCGTAACTGGCCCAGATGCGCTTCGTCAGCATATTTATAGGCACGACGCACTTGGCCTAAGCCTTCGGCGCTGAGGTAATCCAATTTAGCAGTGAGCGCCGCAAAACTAGCCGCCGCCGCGTTGGCAGCAGCCGGGTTGGCCACTGCTTTGTCTTTCGCGGCGACTCGGGCAATCGGGGATTGGAGGGCGCTCATAGTCCCGACTTTACCTGTAATGAAAAAAAAGCACCGTAAAACGGTGCTTTTTGCTGGGGTAAGGGGTTATTAACCTGGTACCTTTTTGAGCATTTCGGTGCCGATCAAGCCAGCAGCGATTTCACGCAAGGCAGTCACGCCGGGTTTGTTTTTGCTCTCTACCTTGGGTGTGTGGCCTTGGCTCAACATGCGGGCACGGTAAGTTGCGCACAGCACGAGTTGGAAGCGATTAGGAATTTGCTCAAGACAGTCTTCAACGGTAATACGGGCCATGGATGCTCCAGAAGTCGGTTCAATTGAGGTTTAAGGCGTCGAATACGTCCGCCCGAGCTCGGCGTTGTGCCGAGTATTTGAGTCGTTGCGCGTGAACAACAGCTTTTAGGTCGAATACTGCGCGCTCAAACAACTCGTTGATTATAACGAAGTCAAATTCGTGGGCTTTGGCCATCTCATCGGCAGCGTTTTGCAGTCGCAAGGCGATGACGTCTGGCGCGTCCTCGCCACGGTTGTGTAAGCGAGATTTGAGTTCTTCCCAGCTTGGTGGGAGGATAAAAATGGACACTGCATTAGCAAAGAGTTTTTTGACTTGGACTGCGCCTTGGAAGTCGATCTCGAGCACCACGTCGGCACCTTGGGCAATGCGGTCTTCAATCGCTTTGCGCGATGTGCCGTAGCGATAGCCATGCACATGGGCCCACTCTAAAAACGCATCCGAAGCCACCATCTGGTCGAATTCGGGCTCAGACACAAAATAGTATTCACGCCCGTGCTTCTCTTGGCCACGCGGCGCGCGGGTGGTGTGCGAGACTGAAGGGCGCACTTTGGCGTCTAGCTCCATCAAGGCTTTGACAAGGCTCGATTTACCCGCCCCACTGGGGGCGGCGACTACAAAGAGGTTGCCGGGGAAGTTTTCCATCATTCCAAATTTTGTACTTGTTCGCGCAATTGTTCGATCAACACTTTCATGTCCACCGAGATGCGCGTCATCTCAAGGGTGGCAGACTTCGAACCCAGTGTATTGGCCTCGCGGTGTAACTCTTGGATTAAAAAGTCCAAACGCTTGCCTACACCTTCGGCGTTGCCGCCTTTTTTGAGTAAAGCGTCCATTTCGTCGAAGTGCGAGACCAATCGGGTGAGCTCTTCGGCCACATCAATGCGGATGGCAAAAGAAGTGGCTTCGCTCAATGCGCGGTCTTGGGCGGCCTCGGGCAAGGTAGCACCGTCAGCCAAAGCCATGGCCTCGCGCCAGCGCTCTAAAAATTTGGCTTTTTGCTGCTCCACCAACTGCGGCACCAAGGGTTGCGCTTGGGTGGCGAGTTTGCGAAGCTGGGCTAAACGCTCTTTGAGCGAATCCGCCAAACGCCCACCTTCACGGGCACGCGCATCGTTGAGTTGTTGGATACTGGTTTTTGCCAGCTTGAGCAGAGCTGGGGCGATGTCTGCGGTGACACTGGATTGCGAAGCGCTCATGCGCAAAACATCGGCTACCGACAAAGGCATTGCCTTTGGAAGCCAGACATGCACAGCATCTTCTAGGGACGAGAGGCGTTGCAGCAATTTGGGCGAAGGGTCTGGCAGTGTGGCGTCGGCCGTGCTTTCTATGTGGGCACGTATTTCGACCTTGCCACGCTTGAGTTGTTGCATGACCAGCTCGCGCACCGCCGCCTCATGCGGTCGTAACTCCTCGGGGATTTTGAAAGTGAGGTCCAAAAATCGGCTGTTGACCGATCGAATCTCCAAGCCAAGGCGAAGACGGGGGCCTTC
>RFTR01000040.1 GCA_009923345.1 Betaproteobacteria bacterium | reverse complement strand
ACAGAAATAAAAATTAACCCCAAATTATATAGAGCCCCTCAAGATGAAATTTACCGGTACAGATAACTACGTAGCCACCCAAGACCTGATGCTGGCGGTCAATGCGGCCATCACCCTCAAGCGCCCGCTGCTCGTCAAGGGTGAACCTGGTACAGGCAAAACCATGTTGGCAGAAGAAGTTGCCCTATCTTTAGGCATGCCTTTGTTGCAATGGCATATCAAATCGACCACCAAAGCCCAACAAGGCCTCTACGAATACGACGCGGTGAGCCGCCTGCGTGACAGCCAAATGGCTGACTTAGACGGCGGCGAGCGCGTCAAAAATATTGAGAACTACATCATCAAAGGCGTGCTTTGGCAAGCTTTTACGGCGGAACAGCCCGTCGCGCTCTTGATCGACGAGATCGACAAAGCTGATATCGAGTTTCCCAATGACTTGCTACGCGAAATCGACCGCATGGAGTTTTATTGCTACGAAACGCGCCAACTCATCAGATGCAGAGACCATGCGTCAAATCGTTGCGGTGCATTACCCCAACTTGAAAAAAGAATTGCTCAATGTGGCGATGAAAACCTTCTTCGATATCCGCAACTTGCCAGGATTGAAGAAAAAGCCTTCTACCAGCGAATTACTTGATTGGCTGAAACTTTTGGTTGCTGAAGACATTCCGCTGGAAGCTTTGCAAACGCAAGACGACAAAGTGGCTGTTCCGCCTCTGGTGGGCGCCTTGCTTAAAAACGAGCAAGACGTGACATTGTTTGAAAAACTCGTCTTCATGCAAAGTCGCAATCGATAAGGCGTCTTTGATACCCCACCACCTGACTTAAAAAAATCAAACCTAGAAATCCAATATGGGACCACTACTCGAGGGCTTAACAGACGCTATCGGTTTTATCGCGGGGGCGTTGCTGGGCTATGGACTTGGCGTGGCACTTGGTCTTAATTTATTCGCTGAAGGTTATGGAACGGGCAGTATCGTGGCCATCTTGCTCGTGGGCTTAGGCGGCGGTATGGGCTTGCAAGCGGCGCGCCACTTTAGAGAACGTCAGAACCAACCCCCAGATGCAAATTGATTTTTAGATACGACGACTTTTTAGACAAATAAAAATGCTTATCGATTTCTTCTACACCTTACGCGAAGCCAAGTTACCGGTTTCGGTCAAGGAATACCTCACTCTTCTTGAGGCACTTCAAGCCCAAGTGGTGGGGCCTGGAAGCGACTCTTGCAGCATGGATGACTTTTATTTTTTGAGTCGCATCACCCTGATCAAAGACGAAAAACATTTCGATAAATTTGACCGCGCCTTTGGTTCCTATTTCAAAGGTGTGGAAATGTTGGGTGACTTCACCAAAGAAGTCCCCAACAGCTGGCTAGAAAAACTCTTACAAAACGAACTCAGCCCCGAACAAAAAGCCGCCATCGAAAAAATGGGCTGGGACGCGTTAATGGAAACATTGAAAAAGCGCTTAGAAGAACAAAAAGAACGCCACCAAGGCGGCAACAAATGGATTGGCACGGGCGGCACATCGCCATTTGGCAATGGCGGATACAACCCTCAAGGTATTCGCATCGGCGGCAAAGGCGGTAACAAAAGTGCCGTCAAGGTGTGGGACCAACGCGCATACCAAGACTACGACGACACGCAAGAGTTGGGCACCCGCAACATCAAAGTCGCCTTGCGCCGCTTACGCCGTTTTGCGCGAGAAGGTTCGGCTGAAGAATTAGATTTGCCAGACACCATCCGCGCCACGGCAGCCAATGCTGGTTATCTGGACATAAAAATGATTCCAGAGCGCCATAACAACGTCAAAGTCTTGTTGCTCATGGATGTGGGTGGCACGATGGACGAACACGTAGCCCGCGTTGAAGAAATGTTTTCTGCTGTTAAGGCCGAGTTTAAACATCTTGAGTTTTATTACTTTCACAACTGCGTCTACGACTTTATGTGGCGCAATAACCGGCGTCGTTTTGCCGAGAAGTTTGACACCTGGGACATCATTCGCAAATACAACAAAGACTACAAACTCATCTTTATTGGCGACGCGACCATGAGCCCCTATGAAATCGTGCAACCCGGTGGCAGCGTGGAATACAACAACGAAGAACCCGGCGCCGAATGGCTTCAACGCCTGACACATGCTTTCCCTAAATTTGCGTGGATCAACCCAGAGCCCCAAGGTGTTTGGCAATATCGCCAAAGTATCAGCATCATCCAACAGCTGGTCAGTAACCGCATGTACCCGATGACGCTCAAAGGCCTGGAAGAAGCGATGCGGATGTTGAGTAAATAAGACGCGAACCGGTTGATCGATTATTGGATCAACAACACAATTGCAAAAGCCGCAAAAATCACGGTCCAAATAATTTTGGAATTACGCTCCATCGCTTTGAGGCCAAGCTCTACCAAAGATAAACGACGTGCAGGCGGCGCTCTATCAGGAACATCCATTTCTGCAGGAGATTCACGACCAGCCCAGTCTGTGGCGTGAGGACTCAGGAATTCGGTAAATGCTTCACCTTCTGAACTATTAGGCTTGAGAGCCGCCTCCAGCATTAGCACCCTTTGCACCAACAAATACGTCGTATAAGGCTGATGGCTGACAGACTCGGCAATCAATTTTGCGGCCATATCATCATAGACGCGGGGGTGGGTTTGCAGTAATTCACGTAAGAATTTCATCAAAACATCACGTTCGCTTCCGGTCATTGCTCTTCCTTTCTAGCTTTGTCTAATTCGCGTTTTTGCTTTTCTTTTTTCAAATCGTGCCATTGGTGGGCAGCAAATACAAAGACCAATGCAAAAACGCCTAGTTCAATCCAGATACCCATGGCAGCTCTCCTTTTGGGCGATAAGTTTTAGTGAGTCAACATAGGTAACTTTACAATGTCAGCCCGTGCCGCCGTAGTTCAATGGATAGAACGAGTGCCTCCTAAGCGCTAGATACAGGTTCGATTCCTGTCGGGGGCACCAACGATTTCTACATTCAGACCGCAGTAGGTGACGAAGCGCCTAATGCAGTCACTGCACCCATCAAGTTCCGAATCGCGTCAGATTCCATATTGCGCGTGATAAACACCAAACGCGAATCATGGTCAGCACTCGGCCATTTGTCTAATTCAATCGGCGGGCTAAATATATGTTGCACGCCCTGGACCACTACAGGCTTGCCTTCTACATTCACAATGCCTTTGACGCGCAACATATCAGGGCCACGCAAGGTAGTGAGCAATTCCAGCGCCGCAGAAAATCCGCTCCATACAAAAGGCTTTGCAAACCGCAAAGACAAAGTCCGAATGGCTGCATCATGGCGCGATGGAGTAGCACCCAAATAGCGGCCTTCTGCACTTGTATTCGAAGATGGCGATTGGATGTCTTCGCCTAAGAAACGCAAAGCATCACTACTGCCAACAGCACTGTGCAAACCTAGTCCTGTCAATAAAGCTGGATCGATATCGCCGTTCAACACATCGACTTGATCCGCACGCGGGTTGAGTGCGGTGAGCGCGTCGCGCAATGTTTGTAAGACATCATCCGTAGCCAAGTCAATCTTGGTGATGAAGATACGGTCCGCCATCGCTATTTGTTTGATAGCTTCTGGTTGGCGTTGCATCAAATCCAAGCCATGGAATGCATCGACCAAAGTGACCAAGCCATCCAATCTAAAGTGGTGGTTGATCAGTGTGTCACTAAGCAATGTTTGCACCACGGGGGCTGGGTCTGCCAAACCCGTTGTTTCAATGATGACGCGGTCAAATTCAGGAATTTGCCCAGCACGACGCTGGTTAAACAACTCGCGCAAACTGTCTTGTAAGTCTGTGCGCACAGAACAACAAATACAACCGTTTGCTAATAAAGACATGTTCTCGGTGACGTTAGCCACCAAATCATGGTCTATTCCAATTTCACCGACTTCGTTGATGATGACGGCTGCGCGGTTCATGCCAGGATGGCGCAGCAAACGCGCGATCAGCGTGGTCTTACCGCTTCCTAAAAAACCTGTGACCAGGCTGATCGGGATTTTTCCAGCCAACGCGTCACGAAACGTCATCTCGTTTTAAACGTTCATTTCTAGGATGTACAAACCACCCGTGAATCGGTCCATGGTGTAGACGATACGTCGCTCATCGACAAATACATCGTTGAGTTGAATGGCGCCAGCAGGAGACAGTTTTGGCGCGCCAGGCACGAAGTAAGCCACCTCTTGCACTTGGTAAGGATCTGTCGTGTCATACACGCGCACACCCGCATTGAAGAAAGAACCAATGATGAGTGTGTCCGAGCAGAACGACGTGGGAATGGGTAAGTTTTCATGCAAGTTGTGTGCACCGAAGCGACCGCCACGTTTTGCAAATGCGTCGTAAGGTGGCGCAGGAAAGGTACCGATAGGCACAGGATTTTTTTCATTGCCGGTCAAACAGTGGCAACAAGGTATGAATGAATCCATTGAATGGTGGCGAATGGTTCCAATGCGACACCACTTTGATATCGCTCTTATTGGCGATATCCAATACAAACGCACCACCATCGATGTAACCCACATACGCGCGGTCCGGGCGATTGGGAAACACGTTGGTGTTGTGTGCGCGAAAGCCTGTGTCAAATTTTTGGGTGAGTCTGTCTGGGGGTGGCGTTGCGTCACCTTCCCGCGTGCCGGGATACCACCAACGACCAACTTCAAATGGCTTGGCAGGATTAGAGACATCCAAGATGCGATAGAACTGGTCATCCAATGGGTTACGCGGTTGGAAATCTCCAGACCCCGATGACATATGCAAATAGTGGCCATCGACAAACCACACTGCATGCACGCCTCGTGAATAAGGGCCTGAGCAGTCAAAGTGAGAAATGAGCCGTGGTGTTTCTGGTGTTGAGATGTCAAATAAATCAACGCCAGCAGGTTTGAGCCCCACAGTTTGTGTCTGGTAGGCGACAGCCATGATGTCTCCGACAACATCGAGCGAGTTCGATCGCATCTTGGCGTGTGGCAGTTCCGTTTGCACCACCATCTTGGGATTTTTCGGATCGGTTACGTCCACACCCGTGAAGTTTTTAGGTGCTGATTCATGCGCCATCCACAGGATACGTCGGCCATCCGAGGTCAGTTGCACAGACATACCCTCGCCCATTCCACCAAAGCCTCCCAACTCATGGTGGGCCAACAGTTTCATGTTGTGTGAGAGGGTTTGGTCACTGCGACCGCCTGGGGTGGAAAGGTTGAGCATGGGTAATTACCGTGTTGCAAATGATCGTTTGATAATACAAGATATGGTTTTTAGCTCTCGTACTGATCGAGTTTTATTTTGTTTGTTTTTTTATAGGATAGCCATGACCACTGCTTTTTTATCACTGCGTCGCAGTCTCATCATCACCTTGGTTGCAGGCCTGTTTTCTACCCATGGCTTGACGCAAGCACAAGGCACTAAATTTCCAGACAAGCCTGTCAAACTCATCGTGACATATCCACCAGGTGGAAGTTCTGACTTGATGGCGCGCATCATGGGTCAAAAAATGAGCGAGATTTGGGGTCAACCCGTCATCATCGAAAGCAAGCCTGGTGCTGCAGGTTCGATTGGCATGGAGTTTGCCGCGCGCCAACCCAATGATGGTTACACCTTTGTTATTGGCAATCTGGGTCCTGCAGGTGTGAACCCCCTCCTGTCCAAACTGCCTTACAACATGGACAAAGATTTCGCAGCAGTAGCCTTAACAGCCACTGGCGCTAACATCTTGGTAGTACCTGCTAACTCCCCTTACAAGAATCTCAAAGACGTCATTGCGGACGCCAAAGCCAACCCCAACAAAGTGAGCTATGGCACAAGCGGCCCTGGCAGCATGTCTCACCTTGCGGGTGAACTGATTTCTCGGCAAGCAGGCGTCAAAATGGTCGGCGTTCCTTACAAAGGCGGTGGTCAGGCGGTGACCGATGTGATTTCAGGGCAACTGCACATCATGGTCTCGGATGCGCTACCTGTGAGCCAGCACATTAAGTCTGGACGCTTACGCGCTTTGGCCATCACCAGTGAAAAGCGCTCTCCACTATTTCCTGAAATCCCAACTTTCACCGAAGCGGGACTAGAAGGTATCGTGGCCTTGAACTGGTGGGGTGTTTTCTTGCCAGCAGGAACTTCACAAGCAATCATCGACAACTACAACGCCACATTGGCCAAAATTGCTGCTAACCCAGACCTCAAAGACCGCTTCGCTGGATTGGGCGTTGAACCGCATGCAACATCCCCTGCTGAATTCAAAGTATTTTTAGCAGCCGAAAAAGCCAAGTATTCGAAATTAATCACTGACAACAACATCAAAGCAGAATAAATATTGCGCCTTTCTTTCGCCGCGTTTGCCACTCTTTTACTTATAGCGTTCTTGATGGGCGCAAACCATGTGGCGGCGCGGTTTGCGTTTGCGCATGGGGTTGATGTCACCACTGCCATTGCCGTTCGAAGTTCATTGACGGCCTTCGTGGTGGGATTGATTTTGTGGCGCGCCAAAGTGCCGCTCACCTTATCGGCAAAACACCCGCGCGCTTTGCTAGGCGTTGGTTTTTTAATTGCCCTACAAAGCTACTGTTTGTATTCGGCTGTTGCGCGATTACCAGTTGCGCTCGCTTTACTGGGCTTCAACACCTATCCCTTGTGGATCGCCCTATGGGCCCGTTTGCTTTACAAACACCAACCTGAGCCTGCTGTGTTGCGCGTCATGCCCATCATGTTGATAGGACTGGCGCTTGCATTGGATGTTTTAGGTGCCTCTTCTGGTTTGGGCGCGCAAGGACAGTGGGTGGTGATCGGTGAAGGTGTATTTTTTGCATTGGCTGCAGCAGGCTGGTTAGGCTTGTGCATGTTGTCGCTTTTGTATGGCACTGGGTTCACTATCATGTTCACGGTGTTGCCACGTTTAGGCGTGGTGGGTAATTCCGCCATCATGAACGTAGAACCTGTTTTTGCTTTGATACTGGCATGGATACTGTTAGACCAAGCGATTGCACCCATTCAACTTGTAGGCGCGTTGGTGGTGGTGTCGACAGTGATGTACTTGGGGTTACGTAAAAGATAGGCCAAAATAGTTTGCCATCTCAGCGCACAAACTTTAGGAGTCCTATGCATCAGAAAAATATCACTGCTCGACTTAAGAAATTTGTGCTGATTACTTTTCTTGGCACTTGTGCTTGGAGTGCGCTTGCAGATACACCCTCATTGGGCATTGGCATCTCCCAATACGCCTACCGCGAACCTTCTCTGGGCGTAATGCAGGACGGATGGCTAGGGATCGCGCAAGCGAAATGGGCGCCAGACAATTTACGTATCAAAAATTGGCCTCTGACACTTTCAGGTCAAGCGACTTTTGGGTATGCCGACTACACAGGTTCTGGCACCATGGCAAACCAACCAACCAACATCTACCAGTTACAAGTTGAAAGTCCGCATACCGAATGGGTAAAGGGCTACCAAATAAGCCCTGGCGTGGGTTATCGCTATTTGTATAACGATGCACGCGGCATAACCAGCACCAACTATTCAGGGTACAGGCGCACTAGCGAATACCTGTTTGCAAGCCTTGGTATTGAGCGTCCATTTGGTGAGAATTGGCGCGCCACAGCAACGGGCTATTACTTGTTAACCGGCAGACAAACATCCAACTTATTTGACGTTGGGGGTAACTACGCTACACAAGGCCCCTTACAAAATACACAGCGTCACGGCTTCGGTTGGAGGGCGGGCATTTGTAAAACTTACCAGGCCTTGGACTTCTGCTCTAACTTTGAATATTGGCAAATTGGTGCGTCAGACAATTACTCTTTCGTGTCCAACGGCAGCAGCTATACGATTTATGAACCGGCCAACCATACAAAGTCGTTCCAGTTCACTGTGAATTACAAATTGCACGAGTAATATTAAATTGGCGCACTGGTTATAACGCATTACGCATCACGCATCAGTCACCAAAGCCTTACACGTTCTTAAACCTAAGCCTTAAAAAGAGTAGGCCACCGGCTGTGATCACCACAGGCAATAGGGAACCCCAGTTCAACCATGTCCAACCTTGTGTCGTCACCAGCGCACCAGATGCAAATGAGGTGACTGCCATAGTGCTAAATACACAAAAATTAATCGCTGCTTGTGCTTTGTCTTTTTCTTGCGGTGTATAGGCCTGCATCGACAAGGTAGTACTTCCCGTAAACAGGAAGTTCCAACCAACGCCCAACAAAAATAAGGCTAGCAAAAACTCATGAATATCGACACCAGACAAAGCAATGCTGATACAAGCAATATTCAGCAATAGACCCACGCCCATGATGGTCAGCACACCAAAGCGCTTGATCAAATGGCCCGTCACAAAACCAGGAGCAAACATACCGATCACATGCCATTGCAGCACCCAAGCCGTGTCTTCAAATGACAAACCACACACCTGCATGGCCAATGGCGTGGCTGCCATCAATAGATTCATCACGCCATAGCCTAAAGCAGCTGAGAGGGTCGCCACAAAAAACACAGGTTGGCGCATGATTTCGTTCAAAGGACGCCCAGTTTGGTCACTGGCTTTCTTGGGCAAAACAGGTGGAAACTCGATATAAGACATCAGCGCCATGGAAAGCAATGCAATAACTGCCAATGCCACATAGGCTCCTGCAAAAGGAAACTCTAGCCAGTTCTTGGTGTACATCGCCAAATTAGGGCCAATGATGGCGCCCATCAAACCACCTGCCATCACAAGTGATACCGCTTTTTCGCGGTAATCTGTGGCGCATAGTTCAGCGGCTGCAAATCGGTACAACTGTCCATTCGCGCTGTAATAACCGGCCACCACCGTGGCAATTACTAACAATAAAAACGAGCTATGCATCACAGCCCATGCGCCTATTCCTGCTGAGATCAGCGCGACAAGTAGCCCTAATAAAAAAGAGACTTTGCGCCCAAAGCGTTGTTGCGACTTGGCTACTAAGCCTGTACTTAATGCACCCCCCACCACATACCCCATGACTGGCAAGGTCGCCATCCAAGAAACAGGCGCCAAACTCAACCCCACCAGTCCATTGATCGCGATAAAAGTGACGTTGTTCGTGAAAAAGAGTCCTTGCGCAATACTTAGCAACAATAAGTTTTTATTCATTGCTGGAGCTTACCTGATTGACTACGCAACAGCATTTTGCATACACTGGTTCATTGTTTTATTCTCAATTCACTTCTGCCATGCAAAACAACCTCTACCAAGACACCCTCGGATTACTGCACGCAACCGACAAAGATGCCCATTTACCTAGCCGACGCCTAGCGCTTCAAAGTGCTATAGGTGTAGGCTACTGTGCAGCAGCCATGCCCCTGATAGCGCAAACCGCTATCAAAACGCCAACCGATGGGTTGGTGACTGGAGAAGTCACGATTGATGTGCAGGGTTTCAAAATGCCAGCATTTCGTGCCGCACCTAAGGGTAAAACCAATTTACCCGTGGTGTTTGTGATTTCAGAAATATTTGGCGTGCATGAATACATTGCCGATGTTGCAACCCGATTTGCACGTGAAGGCTATTTGGCTATCGCACCTGAGTTGTTTGTCCGACAAGGCGATCCAACGAGCTACGGCGAAATTGCCAGACTTCAAGCAGAGGTCATCTCTAAAGTACCTGATGCGCAAGTGATGAATGACTTAGACGCTTGTTTGGTCTGGGCAGATGCTAACGGCGGCAATTCCAAACGCTTAGCGATGACAGGTTTTTGCTGGGGAGGTCGTATTACATGGCTCTACGCTATGCACCAACCCAAACTCAAAGCAGCAGTGGCTTGGTATGGGCGCTTGGAAGGTCAAAAAACGACTGCTACTCCAGAGCATCCGAATGATCTAGTCGCCAAACTCAAAGCGCCCGTCTTAGGTTTATATGGTGCAGCCGATACCGGTATCCCGCTTGCATCCGTGGACCGGATGAAAGCATCTCTCACGCAAATTGCCGCGCAAGGCAATGTGGCAGCCAAAGACAGCAACTTCGTCATCTACCCTGATGCCCCGCATGCCTTTCATGCCGACTACCGCCCTAGCTACCAAGCAGGTCCAGCGCAAGACGGCTGGAAACGTGCTTTGGAGTGGTTTAAAAAATACGTCTAAAAGACTAAACCCAATCCAAACAGGAGCCTTTATGCCAATCCATCTATTCCTCAAAAGACGTATTCTTTCCCTCATCTGCTTTTCTGCATGTGCAGTAACTTTTCCAGCATGGGCTGGAAAAACATTGGATGCAGTCAAGCAGCGCGACCAGGTGGTGTGCGGTGTCAATACAGGTCTTGCTGGTTTTAGTGCCGCTGACAGCCAAGGCAAATGGAGTGGCATCGATGTTGATATGTGTCGTGCTGTCGCTGCCGCTGTTTTAGGTAGCGCAGACAAAGTGCGTTATGTACCGCTTTCTGCCCAACAGCGCTTCACTGCTTTGCAGTCTGGCGAGATCGATGTGCTGTCGCGTAACACCACATTCACCCTCACGCGTGATGCTTCGCTGGGGCTCCACCAAACGGCCGTCACGTATTACGACGGACAAGGTTTCATGGTGTCTGCTAAGGCCAATATCAAAAGTGCGAAACAGCTCAAAGGTGCGACAGTGTGTGTTCAAACCGGCACGACAACAGAAAAGAATTTGACCGATTTTTCTCGCACCAACAAACTCGACATCAAACCTGTGGTGTTCGAAAAATTCGAAGCCGCCAATGCCGCTTATTTTTCTGGCCGTTGTAAGGCTTACACCACAGATGCTTCTGGACTCGCGTCCATTCGCACCAAAGAAGCGAAGAACCCTAAAGACCACGTGATATTGCCTGAATTGATTTCTAAAGAGCCGCTAGGCCCCATGGTGCGGCGTGGGGATGATGAATGGTTGGCGATTGTGAAATGGACTGTCTACGGATTGGTTGAGGCCGAGGAGTACGGCATCACTTCAGAAAATGTCAACTCCCTCAAAAACGACAGCACCGACCCCGTCGTTTTGCGCTTACTCGGCAAATCGGAAGACACTGGTAAGTTGCTTGGCTTAGACCGCGAATGGTTGGCCCGCGCTGTGCAAGCAGTTGGCAACTATGGCGAGATATTTGACAAACACCTTGGCGAGAAAACTCCACTCGGTCTCAAGCGTGGATTGAACGCGCAATGGAACAAGGGTGGCTTGCAATACGCGGTGCCTATCCGCTAAATAGCACTTCACTTACAAAACATTTATGTTGAACTGGCGGAGTCAACGCGTCCGCACTTGGGTTTATCAACTCGTCTTAATTGGAATACTCATAGCCTTAGTGGGCTGGTTGCTGCACAACACTCTTGGCAACATGCGTATGCGCGGTATCCAAAGTGGTTTTGACTTTTTGCTGGATCCCGCGGGATTCGATATCGGTGAAAGCATGTTTACTTTCACTTCTACACAAACCTATGGACACGCATTTTTTGTTGGATTGTTGAATACCTTGCGCGTGTCCTGTATCGCAATTGTGATCTGCACGCTATGGGGCACGGTGCTGGGTATTGGCAGACTCTCAGGTAACGCCCTCGCTCGGGTACTGTGCTATGCCTACATCGAATTTTTTCGTAATATTCCGCTATTGCTGCAATTGCTCATGTGGTACGTGGTGTTGGTCGAACTCATGCCAGATACGGAGACGCCTTTGCATTTTCGAGACTGGGTGTTACTAAGCAAAGAAGGGCTTGCATTACCATGGCTCATGTCAGACGGATTGACTTTGACGCCTGAATTTTTGGCTTTAACCTGGGGCCTTGCTCTCTATACATCCGCTTTTGTGGCCGAAGTGATTCGCTCTGGCATTCAATCTGTCCCCTTAGGTCAAGTGGAAGCGGCGTTGAGTATTGGTTTATCGCCTTGGCAAAGATTGCGCTTAGTGGTGTTGCCCCAAGCTTTGCGCTTGATAGTGCCGCCTTTGACCAACCAATATTTAAATGCGATTAAAAACTCATCCCTCGCAGTTGCAATTGGCTACCCAGATTTAGTGAGTATTTCCAACACCACCTTGAACCAAACAGGACGCGCGGTGGAATGCATCGCCATCGTGATGGCGGTTTATCTGACGCTGTCATTGCTTACCGCTAGCGGGATGAATTATTTCAATCGCCGTGCAGCTCTGAAAGAGCGATGATGCAACACCTCGCAAGCAATTTGCTAGCCGCTCGACAACCGCCCTCGCACAACATCGGAGTTGTGCTTTGGGCGAAGCACAACTTTTGGGGAACCCCGGCTAGTGCATTCACCACGGTACTACTGGTACTGATGTTGCTGTGGACTATTCCATCCCTGCTGGAATGGTCTGTCTTGCGAGCAGTTTTTTCAGCAGATGCAGACCAATGCCAGGCGGCACGTGATATGGGTGCCTGCTGGGGCGTAGTGGCAGAAAAATACCGCTTGATCATGTTTGGGCGCTATCCATT
>RFTR01000039.1 GCA_009923345.1 Betaproteobacteria bacterium | reverse complement strand
GGCGTGGTGCGCACACTCACAGAGCAAGTGGCACTCGAAACCCGCACCCGCATGCTCAACCCCAAGTGGCACGAAAGCATGCTGCAACACGGCTACGAAGGCGTGCGCCAAATCGAAGCGCATCTCACCAACACCATGGGCTGGTCCGCCACTACCGGACAAGTACAGCCATGGGTGTACCAACAACTGGCGCAAACATTCATCCTCGATCCTGAGATGCGTGAACGCCTAGCCCAACTCAACCCAACCGCATCCGCCAAAGTGGCGGGTCGATTGCTAGAAGCCTCTCGGCGCCAATATTGGAAGCCGGACCCAGAAACCATGAAGGCACTGCAACAGGCAGGCGACGAGTTAGAGGATCGCCTAGAAGGCATCCAAGAAGGAGTACCCGCATGATGGAAACCGCAACAGTCCCCGTCTCTCATATCAAACGTGGAGGACGACCTGATGGCGAAGGCAGTGTCCAAGTGCAAATGGACCCGAGCCTCAAAATCGGCACGGCCAAAGTATTTGCTGTTTACGGCAAAGGTGGCATTGGCAAGAGCACGACCTCTTCCAATTTATCGGTGGCATTTAGCAAAATGGGCAAGCGTGTTTTGCAAATCGGATGCGATCCTAAACACGACTCGACATTCACGCTCACCAAAAAACTCATGCCCACGGTGATCGATGCCTTAGAGGCCGTCGATTTCCATGCCGAAGAGTTACGCTTAGATGACTTTGTTTTCAAAGGCTACAACGGCGTGATGTGTGTGGAAGCAGGTGGGCCACCTGCAGGCACTGGATGTGGCGGATATGTGGTGGGACAGACTGTCAAGCTGCTCAAAGAACACCATTTGCTAGAAGACACTGATGTGGTGATCTTCGATGTCTTGGGTGACGTGGTGTGCGGGGGCTTTGCCGCGCCCTTGCAACACGCAGATCGCGCCTTGATCGTCACCGCCAACGACTTTGACTCCATCTTTGCAATGAACCGCATCGTGCAAGCGATTGGCGCGAAGTCAAAAAACTACAACGTGCGCTTAGGCGGTGTGATTGCCAACCGCAGCGACGCAACCGATCAAATCGATAAGTTCAATGCTGTTACTGGTTTAAAAACCATGGCGCACTTTCCGATGCTCGATGAGATCCGTCGCAGCAGATTGTCCAAATCTACTTTGTTTGAGCTCGAAGCCACGCCTGCTGTGAAAGCCGTACAAGACGAGTACATGCGTTTGGCTGCAGCTTTATGGTTAGGTGGTGACCCTTTGCCTGCGGTGCCCATGAAAGACCGTGACATTTTTGATTTACTCGGATTTGATTGATGGAACACACCAGCTATCTCGAACGTCGCGAACAAATCGAACATTACTTTGACCGCACTGCGGCCAAAGCATGGGAGGTATTGACTTCCAATGCGCCCGTCGGGCGTATTCGTCGAACCGTTCGAGAAGGCCGCGACCAGATGCGCGCCACGCTTTTGTCTTGGCTACCCCAAGATATGCGTGGCATGCGTTTACTCGATGCAGGTTGCGGCACGGGGGCCCTAGCCACCGAGGCCATGCGCCGTGGCGCACACGTGGTAGCGATTGATTTGTCTCCCACCTTGGTGCAATTGGCACGTGAGCGAAGCGTGAATGAATTTCACAACGGCCCCGGTAGCATTGAATTTTTAGCTGGCGACATGTTGGACCCCGCCATGGGACATTTTGATTACGTGGTGGCGATGGATTCATTGATTCATTACGACACCGACGATATTGTGAAAGCGATTCACGGTTTAACCCAACGCACACGCAAAGCAGTGATCTTTACCTTTGCGCCCCGCACACCTATGCTGGCTGCCATGCACCGCATTGGTCGGTTGTTCCCGCGCAGTGACCGTTCCCCTTCCCTAGAACCTGTCTTGCAATCTGATTTGTTGCAAGGACTCACAGCAATCCCTGAACTCGGTGCATGGCAAGCCAACCGAACACAACGCATTAGCAGTGGTTTTTATAAATCGCAAGCTTGGGAGTGGGTCAAACCATGATGTGGTCGCGCGCGCTTCTTGCACACCTCAAGACACAGAGCTTGCGGTTCATGCCATTTGCGGATGCGGCGTCCCATGAATTGCCGATTGGCAAACTTTTGCGCCTGTCATTATTTCAAGCAGTCATTGGCATGACCACTTCGCTGTTGGTAGGCACTTTGAATCGCGTGATGATTGTGGAATTAGGCATGCCTGCGTGGTGGGTCGCCTTGGCATTCGCTATTCCCTTGGTGTTTGCACCCTTTAGAGCTTTGATTGGCTATCGCAGTGATACACACCCTTCTGCGTTAGGTTTGAAACGCATCCCCTACTTGTGGATGGGAACCTTGTTGTTATTTGGTGGACTGGCCATCATGCCGTTTGCCCTGTTGCTTTTGTCAGACCCGCCTCCCAATACAGAGTGGCTAGGCCAAATAGGCGTAACCCTGGCATTTGTGTTGGTGGGCTTTGGCATGCAAGTTACGCAGACAGCTGGTCTTGCTTTAGCGAGTGACTTATCTACAGAAGAAAAACGTCCCCGTGTCGTAGCACTGCTCTACAGCATGCTGTTAATCGGAATGATTGGCAGCAGTGTTTTGTACGGTGTATTTTTGACTGACTTCACGCCCACCCATTTGATCCAGGTGATCCAAGGTTCAGCAGTGATCGTGGTGGTCTTTAACTTGATGTCTTTGTGGAAACAAGAAGCCCGCTCGACCAAGCGTGGACCACGTGAAGAAAACGGCTTCCAGCAAAACTGGCAAAAGTTGATGGCGCAAGCCAGCATGCGTCGCTTTTTATGGACAGTGGCGATTGGCACGGCGGCTTTCAGCATGCAAGACATCATCTTGGAGCCTTTTGGTGCAGAAGTGTTGGGACTAGATGTCAGCATGACCAGTGCACTGACTGCGCTCAGTGCTGGTGGATCTTTATTGGCCTTTTTCTTAGCCTCACAGTGGCTAGTGCGCGGCGTTGACGCTTGCCGTGTTGCTAGTGCTGGCGTGGTCCTAGGACTGCCTGCATTTGCCTTTGTGATTTTTTCTGCGCCACTAGATTCCCCTAACTTATTCAGGGTAGGTACTTTTTTAATTGGATTTTCTAGCGGACTGTTTTCTGTAGGCATGCTGGTGACCGCCATGTCTTTCAACAACGACAAGTTCGCAGGCATGGTGTTGGGCGCTTGGGGTGCGGTACAGGCGATGGCATCCGGAGTGGCTATGGCAGCGGGCGGTTTTTTGCGCGACACAATTGCCAGCCTCGCGACCAGCGGTGCACTGGGCACCAGCTTGGACTCCCCTGCTACTGCCTATAGCTTTGTCTACCACATCGAAATTTATATGTTGTTTGTCGTGTTGATTGCACTAGGACCTTTGGTTCGAAGCAGTCGGCGCGAAGTGGCTAAGCCGCAAAGAAGTTCTTTTGGTTTGGCGGAGTTCCCGAGTTGAATTCAACTCATTTTTAAATGGAGAAATGACCATGGAAACTGGTGCAATCACCCAATATGTCGACGTTGCGCAGCTCGTACTCTATGTGTTTTGGATATTTTTTGCGGGTCTTATTTATTACCTCTTGCGCGAAAACCATCGCGAAGGATATCCCATGGACAGTGGCCGTGAAAATGGTCCAAAGATGGATGGATGGCCTTCCATTCCAACGCCCAAAGTCTACAAACTGCCAAATGGCCATGAAGTCTTGAGTCCTGACCTCAACCGTCAAGATGGACAGTACCAAGGCAAACCTTCTCATCCATGGAATGGCGCTCCGCTCGAACCCGTTGGCGATGCTCTGTTAGCTGGCCTGGGCCCTGGTGCGTGGGCCAATAGAGCAGATGTGCCTGAAATGACGCATGAAGGTGAAGTCAAGATCGTTCCTTTGCGTGTGGCAACAGACCATGGCATCGCTACGCGAGACACCGATTCACGTGGACACACTGTGTACGGTGATGATGGCCAGCCAGCCGGCGTGGTGAGAGATTTTTGGGTGGATCGCTCAGAAATGATCTTTCGCTACATCGAAATGACCGTGGCTGGAAGTGATAAAAATATTCTTATCCCAATCAACTTTGCGCGTATCCATGAAGATGCGATTGATGTGTATGCGTTGATGTCACACCAGTTTGGCAATGTGCCAGCGATTAAGTCCCCAGACCAAGTCACTATGCTCGAAGAAGAAAAGATCATGGCTTACTTTGGTGCAGGACTTCTTTACGCTGAGCCAAACCGTCAGGAACCGATCGTATGAAAGCACACCACGAACACGAGTTCGAGGCAGCTTTGGGTTTACCTGAAAAACTGCCTCGCAACGAGTATGTCATTTGGCAAGGCCAGCCAGATTGGAAGCAATTGGCTGTCGATGCATTCCATGTTCGCAAAATATTGGTGTACTTCTCTGTGATGGTGGTCTTGCAACTCTTGCATTTACTCGATAGCAATACCGCTGCAATGGATATTGCTAAACAAGTCGGGACCAGTATTTTCTTGGCGTCGCTTGCTTTAGTTTTGCTCGCTTGGAGCGCTTATCTTTCCAGCCAAGCCACTATTTACACCTTGACTAACCGACGCATTGTGATGCGCATCGGTATTGTTTTATCACTGACTTTTAATTTGCCACTGAAGAAAATTGTCTCTTGCGACTTAATGGCTTTGAAGAATCAGACGGGAAATATCGCCATTGGCATTTCTTCGGATAGTCCTATAGGCTGGTTGAATCTTTGGCCCCATGTGCGTGCTTGGCGCATCAGCGCACCACAACCGACTCTGCGCTGCGTACCCAAAGCAGAGCGAATTGGCCAATTGATCCTGCAAGCATGGCGCCAAGAGTGTCCATCTGAGCAATTGGTGTCCGTACACACGGCGGCACATGAGAACAGCAGACAAACTTTAAGCCACGCTTAAGTATGCACGCACAAACTTCCCAACAAACGCTACTCCGCCCCTCTGCCATACCAGTGGTAGTGCGTTGGGTCTTGCTCGGGCTAGCCGTGTTGATAGTGGGCATCTTTACGGCACGCCAATCTGGCTTTGAAGCGCGCCAACCAGATGCTCCGGTAGTTTGGACAAAGTCCTTACATTTTGAAGATGGAACACACGGAGAAATTTTGGTCTACGACACCGCCGCGCAAAAAATTGCAACCTTTGAGGGTGAGCAAGGATTTCTACGTGGCACCTTGCGTGCCTTAGCTAGAGAACGCAAAAAAAGATCTATCAGCCCAGATGCGGCATTTGAACTTAGCGGCCATGCCGATGGGCAATTGGTCTTGCGCGATCCCACCACGGGCGAAGCCATTCACCTTGCATCTTTTGGCCCCAGCAATGCACAGGTTTACCGCCAGCTGCAATAAATATTCAGGAGAACTCTATGTCCACCGTCATCACCCCTATTGAAACTGCCAGCGATGCCAATGCCAAAGCAGTGGAAAGTTCGATGTTGAATCCACGGTTTTATACGACCGACTTTGATGCTATGGATCGTATTGACGTCTCATCGGTTCGCCACGAATGGGACCTGATGATGAAAGAGTACGAGGGAGACAACAACCACGACCATTTCCAACGTGACGCCCAATTTGCCGATGAAGTGGCAACCCTGATGCCGCAACTCTCGCCAGAAATGCGCCAAGAGTTTTTAGATTTTTTGGTAAGTTCGTTGACCTCCGAGTTCTCAGGTTGTATTTTGTACAACGAAATTCGCAAGAACATCTCCAACCCAGACATCAAACAGCTAATGACCTATATGGCCCGCGATGAATCGCGCCACGCCGGTTTCATCAACCAGTCATTACGGGATTTTGGTTTGGGCATTGACTTGGGCGACCTCAAACGTACCAAGGCTTACACCTACTTCAAACCTAAATATATTTTTTACGCGACTTACCTCTCAGAAAAAATTGGGTATGCGCGTTACATCACGATCTTTAGACAGCTAGAAAAACACCCCGACAAGCGTTTCCACCCGATTTTTCGTTGGTTTGAAAGATGGTGCAACGACGAGTTTCGCCATGGCGAATCCTTTGCATTGATCATGCGCGCGAATCCGCACTTGTTACGCGGTGGTAACCGTTTGTGGATCAAGTTCTTCTTGCTAGCTGTCTACGCCACCATGTATGTGCGTGACCATACACGTCCTATGTTGCACGAAGCCATGGGCTTGAATACAGACGAATACGACTACACCGTGTTCCGCATCACGACCGAAATCTCTAAACAAGTTTTCCCGCTGTCACTAGATACAGACAACCCTAAATTCAGAGCTGGTCTCGAACGTCTTTTCCAAATATCTAAAGCGAATGATGACGCCAAGTTAAAAGGTGGCGTGTCAGGACTCTTGACGCAAGCTGTGTGTGTTGTGCAAGCCGCTTGGACATTTGGTCGCTTGTTCATGATGGACACCTTAGAGCATGAATTGCCAGCCAATATCCGTATGCAGCCCTCATGGTGACTGACATTACCTTCGCCGCCCTCTATGCAGTGCTCTGCTGGTGGATTGGTACGGGCGTCATTTTGTGGCTTGACCGATTACCCCCAGCGAGTTTTCGTTGGAGCATGCTTGCCTGGACTTTTTTACTGGGTTTGAGTTTTTGGGGTGTATCGGTCAGCATGAAGGGTGTGAGTGACTTCAATGCTTATCTGGGATTCGGTAGCGTGATTGTGATGTGGGGCTGGCATGAGTTGGCATTTTTAACGGGGACGCTCACAGGCCCACGAAAAATTGCTATGGATGAAGGTGCCACAGGTGCCAAGCGGTTCAGCCAATCGCTTCAAGTGGTTCTGCACCACGAGCTCGCGCTGGTTTTGAATTTCGGGTTTTTATGCGCCATGCAATTAGATAACCCCAACCATATAGCTTTGTGTACCTTTGCCCTGCTTTGGTGTATGCGGGTGAGTGCAAAGCTCAACTTATTTTTTGGTGTCACACAAAATGGAGCCGCCTACCTTCCCGTGCATTTAGCATATTTAGCCTCCTACTTTCGCAACCGTCGAATCACGTGGTGGTTTGTGATTTCTGTGAGCCTGTCAGTTGGCGCTTGGGGCTGGCTGGTGTGGCAAGCGCAAACAGGCGCTGTGGAAATGACCACTGGCTGGGTGTTACTCGCGAGCCTGTTGCCATGTCCAGAACCTCCGTCAGTTCTGTCTGAGAACCACTTTTATGAACGCCATCACACAACGCGATTTATTTGCGATCGACCAATTGATCGCGTCGGGTAAACCTAAACCCGTGGCCTTGGTGATCGGCAGTGGCTTTGGCGGCCTAGCTGCGGCTATTCGTTTGAGCGTGAAAGGCTACGACGTTCAAGTCCTTGAAAAACTCGATGCGGCGGGTGGGCGCGCGTCGGTCTTTCGTCAGGATGGATTTACTTTCGATGCAGGCCCCACCATCATCACAGCGCCATTTTTATTAGAAGAGTTATGGGCCCTGTGTGGCAAAAAATTCAGCGATGACATCGATTTACGCGCTATGGATCCTTTCTATCGCATCCGCTTTAGCGATGGCACTTGGTTTGATTACAGCGGTGATGACGCGGCCATGCGCCAAGAAATTGCCCGATTTTCTGCCGATGACTTAGAGGGATACACACGATTCCTAGCTGATGCTGAACTTTGTAAAACACTGGGCTTTGAAGGTCTAGGGTCTATTGCGTTTGATACCCTCATGGATTTGGTAAATGCCATCCCTTCTTTTGCCCGCATGGGTGCTTGGCGCAGTATTTACGCTTTGGTTGCCAAACATATCAAAAACGATAAGTTGCGCATCGTTTTGAGCTTCCATCCCTTGCTCATTGGTGGCAACCCCTTTTCTGTCACTTGCGCATATGCCTTGATCAACTCGCTAGAACGCACGTGGGGCGTGCACTCTGCTATGGGTGGCACAGGCGCTATCGTGCAAGGCTTAGTCAAACTCCTGACTTCGCGTGGCATTCCTATTCGTTACAACGTAGCTGTTACGCAAGTGCGCATTGCCAATAGCAAAGCTGTTGGTGTAGAGCTTCAAAACGGTGAATTTATACCGGCTGATATTGTGGTGAGCAATGCCGACACTGCATGGACTTACAAATACTTGGTTGCGCCAGAGCACCGTCGCCATTGGAGTGATCGCAAGATCGACAACGGCCGCTATTCCATGGGCTTGTTTGTTTGGTACTTCGGCACCAACAAGCAATACCACGATGTGCCACACCACATGATGGTGCTAGGGCCGCGCTACAAAGAATTGTTGACCGATATCTTCAAGCGCCATAAGTTAGCCAAAGATTTCAGCTTGTATCTGCATCGTCCTACGGCCACGGACCCCTCGTTGGCACCTGCAGGATGTGACACGTTTTATGCGCTCTCCCCTGTCCCCCATTTAGACAGTGGCACCGATTGGGCCAGCTTTGCAGACACCTACCGCGCCAGCATTCAAGATGCGCTTGAACGCGATGTGCTACCTGGCTTGTCCGAGCACATCGTCACTTCGAAAATGATGACACCCCAAGATTTCAAAGATCGACTGTGGTCTTTCAAAGGCGCGGGGTTTGGCTTAGAGCCCCTTTTATTGCAAAGTGCTTGGTTTAGGCCACACAACCGCAGTGAAGATGTACAAGGTTTATATGTTGTAGGAGCAGGCACCCACCCCGGTGCAGGTGTTCCTGGTGTGTTGATGTCAGCCAAAGCACTTGAAACGGTGGTTCCCCATGTTGATGCGTTCGTCTGAGATCCAACCCAATTACGACCTGCAAGCATGCGTCGAGATGATGCGTGGCGGCTCTAAGAGTTTTTTTGCAGCCTCTAAACTGTTGCCGCAACGGGTGCGTGCAGCGTCTATCGCTCTGTATGCGTTTTGTCGTGTCGCTGACGATTTGGTAGACGAGGGTGAATCTACCGAAGAAGCACTGGTTGAACTGAAGCAGCGACTCGATGCTATTTACAGCGGTCATCCACAACCTCACCTAGAGGACAACGCACTGGCTTTGGTGGTGGACCAATACCAACTACCCCGCGCCATGTTGGAGGCTTTGATCGAAGGCTTTGAATGGGATGCGCACGGCAAGACCTATGAAACCATCGAAGAAGTTCATCAATATGGTGCGCGCGTAGCGGGTAGCGTTGGCGCGATGATGTGCTGGATCATGGGACCACGCCACGCCACAGCCCTGGCGCGTGCATGCGAATTAGGGGTTGCCATGCAACTTACGAATATTGCGCGTGATGTAGGCGAAGATGCGCGCAATGGCCGGCTGTACCTCCCGCATGTATGGATGCGTGAAGCTGGCATAGATCCCGCAGCATGGTTGGCTGCACCTGTTTTTTCTCCAGCCATTCAATCGGTCATTGAACGTGTGTTGGTAGAGGCTGAGCGTCTTTATCTGAAAGCCAACTCTGGCATTGCAGAACTTCCCAAAGATTGCCGTGCTGCCATCTTGGCTGCGCGCTTGATTTATGCAGAAATTGGTAACCAATTGCGCCGTGAAGGATGCGACTCTGTGAACCACCGTGCGGTGGTCAGCACCACACGCAAACTGGCATTGCTCGGCCAATCCAAGCTTCAAGCATCATGGATTTCAGTGGCCAAAGATTCTTCACCGCCCCTCGAAGCGATCCGGTATTTGATTGAAGGCTGCGCCGTATCTGAGTTGGGCTTACCTAAAACCGCCAAACTGCCCAACCAAAGAAGTATTGCCGAGAAAATTGAGTGGATGCTGATTTTGTGCGAGCGACTCGAATACGAACGCAGAGGCATGAGCCCGCCCGTTCAGCATTAAAGGCCCTATTACTTCAAGTGCGTCTTGGCATGCGCCAAGGCAACATCGCTTGCACTATTTTTGAAGTGAGACGAGGCACATTGAGTGTTTCGTGAAAACTCTCAACGGTTTCTCCCAATAGCTCACTCTGCAATATGGCACGCTGATAAAAAGGCGTGTCTTCTAGTTGCTGTTGTATGCGCACTTCGCTATCGCTGCGCATGCGTCTTGGTATAGCCCATAAAGTTTTTGGCAAGGCTTTTGTAGGAGGCGCTTCAAACTCAGACACATGGCCTTGTTGGTGAAATCGGTAAGCCAGCACTTGCGAGGTTGAATCTTTGCGTTGAATGTCATAGAGCACCGCGGTATCTCCATTTTTAAGTCGGCTGCGCGACCAATCCCATTCCGAGAATGGTCTATCGATAGGCTCACTACCTTCGTTGCTATCGAGATAGGCGTGGCCCTGCCAAGTTTGTTGCGGGTCTTGCAAATTGACAGACACGCGTGCACTGGGTGCTAAGGGTCCCCACATATGCAGTGCATACGGATCTAGCGGCGCACCAAAATTAAAAAGCTGCTCTGGATAAACCGTCACACGTCCTTTTATTTTTCTAGGAATGGGCACGGTGATTTCGTTGATATCGATATGCAGTGCTTGGCCATCCCAATGCAAATGGCTAGGGCCTATCGAAAAATAGTCAGCCCCTCTGGCGTTGAAGCGCGCACCTCGTTCCGTCATCGCCCATCGACCCGCGTCTTTGCTGTAGAGGGCGACATTGAGGCAACAAAAGTTTTCGGGATTGGTGACTCCACTTCGAGCACGCGCCCATGCGTAATAAGGTGAAAACACACTGCCAACAAAGGCAATGATGGTGAGACCAAACTGTCCGCAATCGCTCAGTGCGTCAACATACCACCAGAGGTAAGCACCCGCGTTGACCGGCTGATCAAACCGAGGTGATCCATCACCGCTGCGCCCGCCAGACGTCCCGACATAGCGGCCATAGGTACTCCCGGCCCCGGGTGCACGCTGCCACCCGCTAGAAAGAGTCCCGCAATCTGGCTCTTGGCTGTAGGTCTGCTGAAGGCCGACATCCACCCGTGTGTGGCTTGTCCATACAGAGCACCCCCCGTCGCTGGAAAGAGCTGGTTGAAAACTGCGGGTGTCGTGCGATGGGTGTTGGACGCTGATGTCTGTACTTCGAGACCACAACGCTGGAGAAGTTGGAAACTGTTGTGTTGACATTGTTCAATCGCTTCATCGGTTAATACGTTTGTATCTCCTACAGCCGGCGCATTGACCAAGCAGAGCAAGCGCTCTCCTTCTGCAGGCGGATCCAATCCTAGTCCGCGGTCTTGCGCACACACATATACCGTAGGGGCCTGCGGTAATTGTTGGCGTTTAAAAATATCGGTGAATTCAGAGGCGTAATGGTTTTGAAAAAACACATTGTGTCGGTCTAAGTCAAACCCATGCGTTTTTGCATGGATGGACCACGTCACGGCAGACAAAGACCGCTCACCAGAAGCAGGCTTAGTTGCACCGCGGACTGAACCGCCCAATAGACCTGCGCGTAGCGCCGAGACATCGCCATTGAATACCACTGCATCGGCTTGAATGGTGTGCCCGCTTTCCAGAGTGACGCCAGTGACTTGTCCAGCACTGGTGTTAATTTGTTGGCACGTTTGTTCCAACAAAAAGTGGGCACCACGTTGCTTGGCCAAAGTTTCCATGCACTTTGGAAGCGCATGCATGCCGCCTTCAATCGCCCACACGCCGTCCATTTCTACTTGGGCAATCAGCATCAAGGTGGCAGGCGCTTGCCATGGCGAAGAACCGCAATAGGTGGCGTAGCGCGCGAACAATTGCCGAAGCCTTACGTCGCCAAAATATTTTCCTAATGAGTCCCACAAATTAGACATTGCCCCTAACGAAGCCAATACACCTAAACCTCTTGGTCCTACAGCTCCCATCAATTGCATCATTGAGGGCGTAGCAGATTGGATAAAGGGGGCTTGCAAAGTGTCATAGACCTCACGCACTTTAAGACAAAAACGCTCAAAGTTTTTGGCTTCTGCTAATCCAGCAAAACGGCCGATGGCATCTATCGATGCCAAAGGATCTGCATATAAATTAAGTGTGCTGCCATCGTCCCAAGCATGTCTACCCAATACGGGGAGCGGCGATATCTTTAACAAACGATCAAGAGAATCATTGACAGCAGAGAATATTTCGTCAAACACCCAGCGCATCGTGAACACCGTAGGACCACTGTCAACCGCAAAACCGTTTGGATGCAGTTGCCGAATTTTTCCCAAAACCGTTTGGATGCAGTTGCCGAATTTTTCCGCCCACTGCTGTAGCTTTGTCTACTACTGTGACTTTCACGCCTTGATGCGATAACAACAAGGCGCTCACCAAACCTGCCATGCCAGCGCCCACTACCACGACATGCTTTTCACGCATGGGCTACCTCTAAGGGCCTAGTCATGATGGGTTGATTGGGGTAGTAAACGCCCTTCCACACCCCTGCCATTGACAACACACGCATGCGAACAAACATCGACTCAGAGAAAAACGTGTGTTTATAGGCTGCTTGTATGGCTGTGCGGTGGGCACCGCCTTGGGCGTAGCGCAACATCGATTGCGTATCACGCCACACACTGAAAGTGCATTGGCGTACCAATGGCGCTTCGCCTAAGCCCATTGCC